>NZ_JACCQA010000014.1:0-205925 GCF_015712215.1 Burkholderia sp. 9779_493 | reverse complement strand
GCGCAACCCCGTTCCATCAACCCTCCGAGCCCGCCTACCTAACCAAAACAGGTATGGCGCACCGCAATATTTCGCGCCCACGGCCCGATTTCAATACCCAGCAGGTATCAAAAATCCCGTCCAAAAGTATTGGACGCCCCATTTCCCCGCCGCGTATAAATCCGTTCCATGAACAGCCCCCACGCAGCGCGCCCCATGTCCTCCGCCACCATCGAACGCATCGAAACCCGTCTCGTCGACCTGCCGACGATCCGCCCGCACAAGCTGTCGGTGGCCACGATGCACGGCCAGACGCTGATGCTCGTGAAGGTGTTCTGCAGCGATGGCGTGACCGGTATCGGCGAAGGCACGACGATCGCCGGCATGGCCTACGGCCCGGAAAGCCCGGAAGCGATGAAGCTCGCGATCGACGCGTATCTCGCACCGGCGATCGTCGGCCGTGACGCCACGCGCGTCCAGACGCTGATGGCGTTCGTCGGCAAGCTCGCGAAGGTCAACCACTTCGCGAAGAGCGCGCTCGAAACCGCGCTGCTCGACGCGCACGGCAAGCGGCTCGGCGTGCCGGTCAGCGAACTGCTCGGCGGCCGTCGCCGCGATCGCCTGCCGGTTGCATGGACGCTCGCGTCGGGCGACACGGCCACCGACATCGCCGAAGCCGAGCGCATGCTCGACACGCGCCGCCACAACGTATTCAAGCTGAAGATCGGCGCGAAGGCGCCGGAAATGGATATCCGGCACGTGGCCGACATCAAGAAGGCGGTCGGCGATCGCGCGTCGGTGCGCGTCGACGTGAACATGGCGTGGAGCGAAACGCAGGCCGCGCGCGCGATTCCGGCGCTCGCCGATGCGGGCTGCGAACTGGTCGAGCAGCCGGTCGCATCGGCCGCGGCGCTGGCGCGCCTGATGCGCCGCTTCCCGGTCGCGCTGATGGCCGATGAAATCCTGCAGGGCCCCGACAGCGCATTCGACATCGCGAAGCAGCACGGCGCGGACGTGTTCGCGATCAAGATCGAACAGAGCGGCGGCCTCTTCGCCGCGCAGCGCGTGGCCGCGATCGCGGATGCGGCCGGCATCGAGCTGTACGGCGGCACGATGCTCGAAGGCGCGTTCAGCACGGTGGCATCCGCGCACCTGTGCGCGAGTATCGCGAACCTGCAGTGGGGCACCGAACTGTTCGGGCCGCTGCTGATCACCGAAGAAATCCTGACGCAACCGCTGGATTACAGCGACTTCGAACTGACCGTGCCGGACGGCCCCGGTCTCGGCATCGCGCTCGACGAGGACAAGGTCAGGCGCTTCACCCGCGACGGGCTGACGAAAGTCGTGCGGTAATCGAGTCAGGCAAAGACCGTCATCCCCCTAATACACATGGAGACAGCATCATGAGCGTCAAGGTTTTCGATACCCGGGAAGTGCAGGACCTGCTGAAGGCCGCGTCGAACGCGGGAGGAAACGGCACCGGCGGCAACGCACGCACGCAGCAGATCGTGCTGCGCCTGCTCGGCGACCTGTTCAAGGCGATCGACGATCTCGACATCACGCCCGACGAAGTATGGGCGGGCGTCAACTACCTGAACAAGCTCGGTCAGGATGGCGAAGCAGCGCTGCTCGCGGCCGGCCTCGGTCTCGAGAAGTATCTCGACATCCGGATGGACGCCGAGGACGAGGCGATCGGGCTCGACGGCGGCACGCCGCGCACGATCGAGGGGCCGCTGTACGTGGCCGGCGCACCGGTGCGCGACAGCGTCGCGAAGATCGACCTCGACGCGGACGACGGCGCGGGCCCGCTCGTGATCCACGGCACGGTCACCGGTCTCGACGGCAAGCCGATCGCCGGCGCGGTGGTCGAATGCTGGCACGCGAATTCGAAGGGCTTCTATTCGCACTTCGACCCGACCGACAAGCAGAGCGATTTCAACCTGCGCGGCGCGGTGAAAACGGGCGCCGACGGCAAGTACGAATTCCGCACACTGATGCCGGTCGGCTACGGCTGCCCGCCGCAGGGCGCGACGCAGCAATTGCTGAACCGCCTCGGTCGCCACGGCAACCGTCCCGCGCACGTGCACTTCTTCGTGACGAGCGACGATCACCGCAAGCTGACGACACAGTTCAACATCGACGGCGATCCGCTGATCTGGGACGACTTCGCGTATGCGACGCGCGAGGAATTGATCCCGCCCGTGACCGAAAGAACCGGCGGCACGGCGCTCGGCATGAAGGCCGATGCGTACCAGGACATCGAGTTCAACTTCGTGCTGACGCCGCGCGTGCAGGGCAAGGACAACCAGATCGTCGAGCGCCTGCGCGCTTCCGCCGCGGCATAACTACCGGCGGCACGGCGGCGCGCGTGCGCCGCCGCTGCCGGCCGGTCCCCCGAGATTCAACCGATACCGATGCGAGCGTGCTTGCAGGACGCGGCACGCGCATGGAAGGAGCCATCATGTCCATCACGATCGACGCTACGAACGACCTGGATCACCTGCTGGAAACCGCCGTGCAGGATGACAAGGCGGCCGGCGTCTTCCGTTGCCGCCGCGACATCTTCACGAACGCGGCGCTGTACGAGCTCGAGATGAAGCACATCTTCGAGGGCAACTGGGTGTACCTGGCGCACGAAAGCCAGATTCCCGACAACAACGATTACTACACGACGTGGATCGGCCGCCAGCCGATCGTCATCACGCGCGACAAGACCGGCGAGCTGCATGCGGTCATCAATGCGTGTGCGCACAAGGGCGCGATGCTTTGCCGCCGCAAGCACGGCAACAAGGGCAGCTTCACGTGCCCGTTCCACGGCTGGACCTTCTCGAACACCGGCAAGCTGCTGAAGGTGAAGGACGAGAAGACGACCGAGTATCCGGTGCAGTTCAACACGCACGGCTCGCACGACCTGAAGAAGGTCGCGCGCTTCGCGAACTATCGCGGCTTCCTGTTCGGCAGCCTCAACGCCGACGTGCTGCCGCTCGAGGACTACCTCGGCGAAGCGCGCGTGATCATCGACCAGATCGTCGACCAGGCGCCGAACGGGCTCGAAGTGCTGCGCGGCAACTCGTCCTACATCTACGAAGGCAACTGGAAGATGCAGATGGAGAACGGTTGCGACGGCTATCACGTCAGCACCGTGCACTGGAACTATGCGGCGACGATGGGCCGCCGTAAGGCGGACGGCACCAAGGCGGTCGACGCGAACAGCTGGAGCAAGTCGGTCGCGGGCGTGTACGGCTTCGACCACGGCCACATCCTGCTGTGGACGCAGACGATGAACCCGGAGGTGCGGCCCGTGTATCAGCACCGCGACGAGATCCGGGCGCGCGTCGGCGACGTGCAGGCCGACTTCATCGTGAACCAGACGCGCAACCTGTGCGTGTATCCGAACGTGTTCCTGATGGACCAGTTCAGCACGCAGATCCGCGTGGTGCGACCGCTCGGCGTCGACAGGACCGAAGTCACGATCTTCTGCTTCGCGCCGAAAGGCGAGAGCGAGGCCGATCGCACGACGCGGATCCGCCAGTACGAGGATTTCTTCAACGTGACCGGCATGGGCACGGCCGACGATCTCGAGGAGTTCCGCGCGTGCCAGGCCGGCTATGCGGGCATCACGGCGATGTGGAACGACCTGTCGCGCGGCGCGCCGCTGTGGGTCGACGGGCCGGACGAGAACGCGAAAAAGATGGGGCTGAACCCGCGCATTTCGGGAGAACGCAGCGAGGACGAAGGGCTGTTCGTGTGCCAGCACGAACACTGGGTGCACGTGATGCGCGATGCGCTGAAGAAGGAACGCGGGGAGGTGGCGGCATGAGCTTCGATTACCGGACGATTTGCGCGGCGCTGTATCGTGAAGCGCGCCTGCTTGACGATCGCGAGTGGGACGCGTGGCTGACCTGCTACACGGAGGACGTCACGTACTGGATGCCCGCATGGGACGACGACGATCGGCCGACCGACGATCCGCAGAGCCAGATCTCGCTGATGTATTACGCGGACCGCGGCGGCCTCGAGGATCGCGTGTTCCGGATCAAGACCGAGCGCAGCGGCGCATCGACGCCCGAGCCGCGTACCAGCCACAACGTGACGAACGTCGAGGTGCTGGCCGAACGCGACGACGAGGTGGACGTGCGCTACAACTTTCACACGCTGAACCACCGTTATCGCGTGACCGATCACTTCTTCGGCACGATGTTCGTCACGTTGCGACGCACGGGCGACGCGCTGCTGATTTCACGCAAGAAGATCGTGCTGAAGAACGATTACATCCGGCAGGTGCTCGACGTCTATCACGTCTGACGCCGTTGGCCTGTCATGAAAGGAAGTGGAGGTGACGCGATGTCCAGCTACAAGATTGCACTGAATTTCGAGGACGGGGTGACCCGCTTCATCGACTGCAAGGCCGGCGAGAAGGTGCTCGATGCAGCCTTTCGCGCGAAGATCAACCTGCCGATGGATTGCTCCGACGGCGTGTGCGGCACCTGCAAGTGCCGCGCCGAAAGCGGCCGCTACGACCTCGGCGACGATTACATCGACGATGCGCTGACCGAGGACGAGAAGGACGGCGGCCTCGTGCTGACGTGCCAGATGGTGCCGCAAAGCGATTGCGTGATCGCGGTGCCGACGTCGTCGGTCGCCTGCAAGACCGGGCAGAGCGCCTTTGCCGCGACGGTCACGAAGGTCGAGCAGCACAACGATGCGGCCGTCGTGCTCGAACTCGACGTCGGCGCCAGCGCGCCGGTGTTCCTGCCGGGCCAGTACGTGAACATCGGCGTGCCGGGCAGCGGCCAGCATCGCTCGTATTCGTTCTCGTCGGCGCCGGGCGACGCGAAGGTCGGCTTCCTGATCAAGAAGATTCCAGGCGGCGTGATGAGCACGTGGCTCGAATCGGCGCAGCCCGGCGACACGCTCGAACTGCACGGGCCGCTCGGCAGCTTCTACCTGCGCGACGTGCAGCGGCCGCTGCTGTTCCTCGCCGGCGGTACGGGCCTCGCGCCGTTCCTGTCGATGCTCGAGGTGCTCGCGCGCAGCGGCTCGCAGCAGAAGGTGCACCTGGTCTACGGCGTGACGCGCGATCTCGATCTGGTGCTGGTCGATGCGCTCGAGGCGGTGGCGGCGAGGCTGCCGAACTTCAGCTTCGCGACGGTCGTCGCGGACGCCGCGTCGAGCCATCCGCGCAAGGGCTGGGTCACGCAGCACATCCCGGCCGACGCGCTGAACGACGGCGACGTCGACGTGTATCTGTGCGGGCCGCCGCCGATGGTCGACGCGGTGCGCCAGTACTTCGACGACGCGGGCGTGAAGCCGAACAGCTTCCACTACGAGAAGTTCACCCCCAACGTCACGGCAAAGGCGGCATGACCATGCAACGATTCTCCGGCAAGGTCGTCGTCGTCACCGGCGCGGCGCAGGGCATCGGCCGCGGTGTCGCGCTGCGCGCGGCGGCAGAGGGCGGCAAGGTGCTGTTCGTCGATCGCGCGGATTTCGTGGCCGAGGTGGCCGCGGAAGCGCCGGGCGGCGATACGGCCGGCTTCGTCGCCGATCTCGAGACGTACGAAGGCGCGCATGCCGCGATGGCGCACGCGGTGCGGACGTTCGGCGGCATCGACATCCTGATCAACGGCGTCGGCGGCGCGATCCGCATGCGGCCGTTCGCCGAGTTCGAGCCTGCGCAGATCGACGCGGAAATCCGCCGCTCGCTGATGCCGACGCTCTATGCCTGTCACGCCGTGCTGCCGCACCTGCTCGCGCGCGGCGGCGGCACGATCGTCAACATCTCGTCGAACGCGACGCGCGGCATCCGGCGCGTGCCGTATTCGGCGGCGAAGGGCGGCGTCAACGCGCTGACGTCGGCGCTTGCGATGGAATATGCGGAACACAACATCCGCGTCGTCGCCACCGCGCCGGGCGGCACCAGCGCGCCGCCGCGCCGCGTGCCGCGCAATGCGGCCGGCGACACCGAGCAGGAGCAGGCGTGGATGGGCGAGGCCGTGCGGCAGGTAACCGAATCGACGTACTTCAAGCGCTACGGCACGCTGGACGAACAGATCGCGCCGATCCTGTTCCTCGCGTCGGACGAGGCGAGCTACATCACGGGCACGGTGCTGCCGGTGGCGGGTGGCGATACGGGTTGAAGGGCGTATCGCTGGCCATTGTTTCATCGACAACCGCAGACGGCCGGCGCGACGATGCCGGCCACGGAGACAATCATGCATGAACGCAAAGCCATCGTTCCGGCGGGAATGGAAGCGGTGTACGAGAAGATCGGCTACGCGCCGGGACTGAAGGTCGGCGATACGCTTTACGTATCCGGCCAGATCGGCCGCGACGCGGCGATGCAGCTGGTCGAGGATCGCGAAGCGCAGATCGTGCAGGCGTTCGAGAACCTGAAGCAGGTGCTGGAGGCGGCCGGCGCATCGTTCGACGATGTGGTCGACCTCACGACGTTTCACACCGACATGCGCGACCTGCCGCTGTTCATGCAGGTGCGAGACCGCTATTTCGATGCGCATCCGCGGCCCGCGTGGACGGCCGTCGGCGCGCACATGCTCGGCGGCGCGCCCGGCTATATCGTCGAGATCAAGGCGGTGGCGGTGCTGCGCGACTAGTCGATGCGGTGCCCGCGGTTTTGGCGCGTGCATCGGCTTTCCCTGTACGCGAATCGATCAAGAGAGAACGGAGGGGTGGAATGGCGTCGATGCTCAAAGGTAGAACCCGTCGTGGTGGATGGTGCTTCGGCATGGCTGTCGCGGCATCCGTGGCCGGCATGTTGATGGTGTCCGGTTGCAACGACAACGAAGTCCAGGATGCCGGAGGCGGCACGGCCGATGCTGCGTTGACCTGCGATCAGACGATGAAGGCGCGATTCGCGCCGGATGCGAACACGACGGTGATCGCGGTGAAGTCGTTCAAGGCAGGCGATCCGCTGGTGCTCGATGCGTCCGCGGTCACGTCCGCGACGCCCGTCGCCGGCAACAGCCTGTGTCTCGTCAAGCTGAACGTCGGGCCAGGCCACGCGGGCCCGTCAGGCGCGCCGTCGACGTCGGCCGGCATCGGGATGGAAATCTGGCTGCCCGCGCCGTCGAACTGGAATCGCAGAATTCACAACCTCGGCGGCGGCGGGTGGCAGGGCGGTGCGTACGGCGACCCGACGAAGATTGCTAGCGCGGGTGCGACGCCGAGCGCCGCGACGATCGCGGCGTCCGAGGGCGCGGTGGTCGGCACGACGGATACCGGGCACGCGATCCAGAACGGATCGTTCGCGATGAATCCGGACGGCACGATCAATACGACGCTGTGGAACGACTTCGCGCAGCGCAGCCTGCACGAACTGGCGCTCAAGACGAAGGCGCTGGTTGCCGCGTATTACGCGACACCGCAAAAGTATGCGTACTGGGACGGCTGCTCGACCGGTGGCCGGCAGGGCTACAACGAAGCGCAGAACAATCCGTCCGACTACGACGGCTACCTGAACGGCGCGCCTGCGTTCAACTGGTCGAAGTTCATTACGGGCGAGCTGTATCCGCAGGTCGTCGCGCAGGTCGATCTCGGCGGCGTGACGCTGACGGATGCGCAGCAGTCGCTGCTGTCGGGGGCGGCGGTCAGCGCGTGCGATGTGGTTGGCGGCCAGCATCTCGGTTACCTGATGGACCCGGCCCAGTGTCGCTACGATCCGACCCAGGACGCGAACGTACTGTGCTCGGGCGTGAAGATCGGCGCCGTCGCCGGCATGAACACGACGGCCGCGTGCGTGACGGCCGCGCAGGCCACCGCGATGAACAAGACCTGGTACGGGATGACGCGCGATGGCTCGGTGCCGAATCCGGCACTCGACACCGGCACGGCGACGTCGCTCGCCAGCAACCAGATGTGGTTCGGGCTGATGCGGGGCACGGGCACCGGCGCGCTGGCCGGCGCGACCCCGTTCAGCATCTCGACCGACCTCGTCGCGCTGGAGCTGCAGGACCCGACGATCGCCGGCGCCGGCTTCACGAACGCGACCGGAAACGGCGCGAACAAGTGGAAGGGCCTCGGCTATGCGGGTCTCGCGAACGCCTATGACCAGGGGATCGCGCTGCAGTCGTCGTTCGGCAACATCAATACCGATAACCCGGACCTGTCGGGGCTCGTGAAGCATGGTGCGAAGGTGCTGCATTACCACGGTCTTGCCGATCCGCTGATCACGCCGTCGGGCAGCATCCACTACTACGAACGCGTCGCGAGCCGGATGGGTGGCATACCGGCGGTGCAGCAGTTCGACCGGCTGTTCCTCGTGCCGGGCATGGGGCATTGCAGCGGCTATGGCGGCGTCAATGGCACGGCCGGCCCGGCGCAAACGGCCAATACGGTGCCGTTGCCGCATGCCGACCGGCAGGACCTGTATGCGCAGTTGGTCAACTGGGTCGAAAACGGCAACGCGCCGGCGAGCATCAAGCTGACCTCGGCGGACGGCAGCGCGAGCCAGCCCGTGTGCATGTATCCGACGAAGGCCGCGTACAACGGTTCGGGGTCGATCCGGGACGCGGCGAACTATTCGTGCAAATGACGGGCGAGCACGCTGCGGCATGTCGCGTCGCGATTGCCGGTGCATGTCGATGATGGGCGGCCTCGGCGCGGGGCCGAGCTTCGCGAACAGCTCGGGCATCCTCGTTCAAAGACGTTTCGCCGGCGCACCGCGTCACGCGAGCCGGAATTTCTTGCGCAGGCTCGAATCGACCGGGCCGGCCGGCATGAAGCGCCGCAACGTGCGCAAAAGCGATGCTTCGCCGCTCGGCGCGCGTCGCATGCGCCACGCGCCGAGCGCGGCCTCGACGATGGTGCTCGCCACCCCATCGGGCTCGGGCGCCGCTTTCACGTTGTCGACGATCGCGCGTGACGCAAGCGTCCGTTCGCGGTCGTAATCGGCGATGCTTGCATTCGCATGCGGCGCATTGACGTCGAGGCTGGTCCGCGTAAACGACGGTTCGACCAGCGTTGCGCGAATGCCGAACTGGCGTACCTCGTGATCGAGCGTTTCGGTCAATCCCTCGACCGCATGCTTGGACGCCGCATAGAGGCCCATGTACGGCGCCGGCAAGAAGCCGAGCACCGAACTGACGTTGACGATGCGTCCGCCGCGTCGTGCGCGCATGTGCGGCAACACGGCCTGCACCGTGCGCAGGATGCCGAGCACGTTGGTGTCGAACAATGCCGTCGCTTCGGCCACCGACGTTTCCTCCACCGCGCCGATCAGGCTCGTGCCCGCATTGTTAACGAGCACGTCGATACGCGCGGCCCGCTCGATGATCGTACGGATTCCGGATTGAACGGACGCATCGTCGCGCACGTCCATGTCGATCAGTTCGACGCCGGCGACGGGCGCGGTTCGGGTAATGCTGCGCACGGTGCCGAACACCCGGCACTCGCGTTTGGCGAACTGCTCTGCGGTCGCGCGCCCGATGCCTGACGACACGCCGGTCACGACGACAACGGTAGGGTTCGACATGGCTGTTTCCTTCGAAAGGGTGAGTGGGGGAAGGGTCAGTTGCGTGCGTCGAGCGCGGCCGCAAGCGTGGAGTCGGGCAGTGACGCCGGTTCGGGCTCGCCGCGATGCGAGCCGGCGGTGCGTCCCGGCCCGATCCTGAACCAGATCGCGTACATCGCCGGCAGGAACACCAGCGTGAGGATCGTGCCGGCGAACGTGCCGCCAATCAGCGTGTAGGCGAGCGTGCCCCAGAACACCGAATGCGTGAGCGGAATGAACGCGAGCACGGCGGCCATCGCGGTGAGGATCACCGGCCTTGCGCGCTGCACGGTCGCTTCGACGACCGCATGGAACGGGTCCAGCCCGGCCTGTTCGTTCTGGTGAATCTGCCCGATCAGGATCAGCGTGTTGCGCATCAGGATCCCCGACAACGCAATGAGCCCGACCAGCGCATTGATGCCGAACGGCTGCCGGAACAGGATCAGTGTGGGCACCACGCCGATCAGCCCGAGCGGGCTCGTCATGAACACCATCACCATCGCCGAGATCGAGCGCACCTGGAAGATGATGATGACGAGCGTGATCGCGAGCATGATCGGGAACAGCGGCAGCATCGCCTTCGTTGCCTTGCCGGATTCCTCGATGGAGCCGGCTTCCTCGATCCTGTAGCCGCTCGGCAACCTGGCCATGATCGGCTGAAGCTGCTTCGTGATGGCAGCCGATACGTCGGGCGGCTGCAAGCCGTCGGCGATGTCGCCGCGCACCGTGACCGTCGGCACGCGATCGCGCCAGCGCATGATCGGTTCCTCCATCCGCACGTCGACCTTGCCGACCTGCGACAGTGGAATGCGCTGCCCGTTCGCGCCGGCGAGCGTGAAGTCGTCGAGCCGCGCCGGGTTGAGCCGCGCATCGCCGCCCGAACGCGCGACGACCTGCACGGTCCGGATGTCCTCGCGCACCGCGGTGACCGGCACGCCGGTCAGCAGGAACTGCAACTGCTGCGCGACCGCGCTGGACGTCAACCCGACCGCCTGCAGGCGATCCTGCTGCAACATGAAGTGCAGCGTCGGCGCGCGAGTGCCCCAGTCGGCATTGACCGTGCGCATCATCGGGCTGCCGGTCATCACGTGCCCGACTTCGGACGCGATACCGCGCAGCGTGTCCGGATCGGGGCCGGTAATCCGGTAGGCGACCGGGAACGGCGAATATGGGCCGAACACGAGTTGCGTGACGCGCACGCGCGCTTCGGGCGCGAGGCCGTCGGCGACGGCGCGGCGCAGGCGCGCCTTCAATGCGTCGCGTTCGTCCTGGCTGTCGGTGCGCACCACGATCTTCGCGAACGACGGATCGGGCAGCTCCGGACCCATCGCCAGGTAGAAGCGCGGCGCGCCCTGGCCGACGTACGCGGTGACGATCCGCGCTTCCTTCTGCTTCGCGAGCCACGCTTCGACCTTCGACGCGGCGGCGCTCGTTTGCGAAATCGACGTGCCGTACGGCATCTGCACCTCGACGAGCACCTCGGGGCGATCGGAGATCGGGAAGAACTGCTTCTTGACGACGGCCATGCCGAGAATGGCGAGTGCAAACAGGCCGACGACGGACCCCGCAACCAGCCATTTACGTGCGATCACGCGCGTCAGCACCTGTCGGAAACGGTTGTAGCGCGGCGTGTCGTAGATGGCGTCGTGGCCGCCTTCGATCGTCCTGAAGTCGGGCAGCATCTTCACGCCGAGGTACGGCGTGAACACCACCGCCACGACCCACGATGCGATCAGCGCGATCCCGACGATCCAGAACATGTTGCTGGTGTATTCGCCGGCGGTGGAGCGCGCGAAGCCGTTCGGCATGAAGCCGACCGCGGTCACCAGCGTGCCGGCCAGCATCGGCGCGGCCGTATGGCTCCACGCATAGGCCGATGCGGCCACGCGCCCGTAGCCTTGCTCCATCTTCACGACCATCATTTCGATCGCGATGATCGCGTCGTCGACGAGCAGCCCGAGCGCGAGAATCAGCGAGCCGAGCGTGATGCGGTCGAAGTTCTTGCCGGTGGCGGCCATCACGACGAACACCACGGCCAGCGTCAGCGGCACGGCCGCGGCGACGACGAGCCCCACGCGCCAGCCCATGCTGACGAAGCTCACGAGCATGACGACGAGCAGCGCGGCGAAGAACTTGACCATGAACTCGTCGACGGCCGAGCTGATGTTCACGGATTGATCTGTGACCTTGGTCAGGCTCATGCCGAGCGGCAGTTCGCGGTTGATCGCGCCGACTTCTCCATCCAGCGCGCGGCCGAGGTCGAGCCCGTTCCAGCCGTCGCGCATCACGATGCCCAGCAGCAGCGCGGGCTCGCCGTTGTTGCGGATCATGAACGTCGACGGATCTTCGTAGCCGCGCTCGACGGTCGCGATGTCCGACAGCTTCAGCGTGCGGCCTTGCGAGACGATCGGCGTGTCGCGGATCTTCTGCAGCTTGTCGAATGCACCGTCTACACGAATGAAGATCTCCGGCCCGCGCGTCTCGACGGAACCGGCCGCCGTCAGCACGTTCTGGCCGTTGAGCGCGGCGAACACGTCCTGCGGGCTCACGCCGAGCGTCGCGAGCCGGTCGTGCGACAGCTGCACGTAGATGCGCTCGGCTTGCTCGCCGACGATGTCGACCTTCTTCACGCCCGCCACGTGCAGTAGCCGCTGGCGCAACGCTTCGGCGTCGCGCACCAGCAGGCGCTGCGGTTCGCCCTTGGCCTTCAGCGCGAACAGCGCGAACGTGACGTCCGCGTATTCGTCGTTGACCATCGGGCCGATCACGCCGGCCGGCAGATCGTTCGCCGTGTCGCCGATCTTCTTGCGCGCCTGGTAGAACTGTTCCTGCACTTCCGACGGCGGCGTGCTGTCGAGCAGTGTCAGCGTCGTGATCGCGAGACCCGGGCGCGTATAGGTTTCGGTGCGGTCGTACCAGCGCAGCTCCTGCATGCGCTTTTCGATCTTTTCGGCGACCTGATCGTGCATTTCCTGCGCGGTGGCGCCCGGCCATGCGGTGACGATGGTCATCACCTTGATCGTGAACGCCGGGTCTTCCGCGCGGCCCAGCTTGAAGAACGACACGAGGCCAGCCAGCGAAATCAGGCCGATCAGGAACAGCGTGATCGCGCGCTCGCGCACGGCGAGCGCAGACAGGTTGAAGCGGCGTTCGCTCACGGCCGTGCTCCTTCGCTCGCGATCGTGGCGGCCTGCGCGGACACGCGGACCGCTTCGCCTTCGTGCAGCAACTGCGCGCCGAGCGCGACGACGCGCTCGCCTGGCTTGAGTGCGCCGTCGCCGGACACGCGCGCGCTGTCGTCGTCGAGATGCTCGACCTTGACCGGCCGCCACGTCACCCTGGCCGGTTCGCCGGCGACGACCCACACACCGGGCCCTTTGCCCGCGTCCAGCAGCGCGCCGATCGGCACCTGCATGCCGCGTGGCGAAGCCGTGCGCGCGTCGTCCGGCAGGCGGATCGTGACGGTCGCGCCCAGCGGGGCATTGGCCAGCACGCCTTGCAGCACGTAGCGCGCTTCGAACGTACGCGTTCTCGGATCCGCGGTGTCGGAAAGCTGGCGCAGCGTCGCGGGGACGCTGACGTCCGGCTTGCCGAACAGCCCGGCCTGTGCGACCGACCCGATCGCCGGGCGCAGGGTTTCGGGCAGCTGGATCACGGCCTCGCGGCTGCCGGCGTGCGCGAGCCGCACCACCGGTTGTCCCGCGCTGACGACCTGACCGGGCTCCGCGAGCGTTTCCATCACCACGCCGTCGCCGTCCGCGACGAGTTGCGCATAGCCGGTCGCATTGCGCGCGACGTCGGCGTCGGCCTCGGCGGCGCTCAACTGCGCTTTCGCGGCATCGGCCGCGGCCTTGGCCTGATCGTACGCGGATGCCGATATCGCGCCGGTGCCGCGCAGGTCGCGGTAGCGGGCTTCGTCCTCGGCGGTCTGCCGCGCGCGGGCCCGTGCGGCGGCGACGGCCTCGTCGCGTGCGCGCGCCGCGAGCTTCAGGTCGATCGGGTCGAGCCGCATCAGCGGCTGGCCGCGCCGCACGGTCTGCCCGGTATCGACGAGCCGCTCCAGCACCTTGCCGGCTACCCGGAACCCGAGATCGCTCTGCACGCGCGCGGCGACGGTTCCGGTGAACGAGCGGGACGTGGGAACGGCCGCCTGCACGACGGCGGTACGCACGAGCGGCGCCTCCGTGCGCGGATCGGACGGCGCTTTACCGCTGCAGGCGGCTAGCGCGAGGGGCAGTGCGGAAGCGACTGCGAAGAAAGCGAGGCGACGCCGAACCATGAAAGACCCAGTGACGAAGTGAGCGGGGCTTTCATTGTGTATCTAGTGACCAATATAGTCAATAGTCACAAAGGGTGCCGGTTCACGGCGCGAGGCTTCGGAGGACGAGGCTGGACAGCTGGGTGGGCGCGGCGTCGGTCGTGTCGAGGTTGTACTGCAGCAGCAGCGGGTTCAGGTACGGCCGCATCACGAGGTAGATCGCCGTCGCGGTTTCGTCCAGCGGCGTCTTGCGCTCGAACTCGCCGTTTTGCCGGCCTTCCTGCAGGACGTCTTGCAGCAGCTTCTGCACGCGCGCCTCGTAGGCCTGCACCGACGGCCAGTTTCCGGTGGCGGCCGACGCCGCGATGTCGTACAGCTTGCGGTCGCGGAAAAACAGCCTCAGGCTCGCTTCGGTGAAGACCTTGAACATCCGCCGCAGCTTTTCGGTGGGCAGTTCGGCCTCGGCGACGGCCGCGCGCACGTCCGTCTCGATCTCGTGCAGGCAGTGCGCGCAGATCATCTCGCCGATCGCCTGCTTCGACTCGAAGAACTTGTAGATATAGGCCTTCGAGAAGCCGATCGCCTTCGCGAGGTCCGACACGGTCGTCTTTTCATAGCCGTACCGGCTGAAGTGCTCGGTGGCGGCGGCCACGATCTGGTCGCGGACGTCGTGGTCGGCCGGGCCGCGCGCGGGCGCCGGGGAAGGGTCGATTTTTTTCATGAGCTGCAGCTGACAGGAATGGACAACGAGTGACTATTTGGTATTATAGTCACTACCGGATTCTTGCTAAAGCCCTCATGCTACCCAAACCCATCGTTGCCGCGGCGCTGGCCGCCATCTTGTCGGCGGGGTGTGCCGTCGGTCCCGACTATGTGCGGCCGGACGTGGCGATGCCGCAGCAGTTCCAGGGCCAGCGCGCCGTGGACCAGCGCCACGCGGCGGCCGACGCCGACCTCGCGACGTGGTGGGCGGGCTTCGGCGATCCGCAACTGAGGGAATACGTCACGCTGGCGCTCGCGCAGAACCTTGATCTTGCGCAAGCCGCGGCGCGCGTCGCGCAGGCGCGCGCGGGCCTCGGTGCGGCGACTGCGGCGCTGCTGCCGTCGGGCAATGTGAGCGGGCAGGCGGCGCGCGTCTACCAGTCGGTGGAAACGCCGCTGGGGCGCGTGTTGAATGCGACGCCCGGTTTCGACCGTCATGGCAACGACTACGAGGTTGATCTCGACGCGAGCTGGGAGCTGGACGTATTCGGCGGGTTGCGCCGCGGCCGTGAAGCGGCCCTCGCCGATTATCAGGCATCCGAAGCGGCGGCGGTTGCGACGCGGCTCGCCGTCGCCGCGCAGACCGCAGACACCTACATCACGATTCGCGGATTGCAGGGCCGGCTCGAGGTCGCGCGACACCAGGTGCAGACCGAGCAGGATCTGCTGTCGACCCTCAATCTCCTCTATGGAAAGGGCCTCGCGGCGGAGCTTCAGGTGCGGCAGGCCGAAGGCGCGCTCGCGCAGGTTCGTGCCACGGTGCCGGTGCTCGAAGCGGCGCTGGACGCGGCGATGAATGCGCTCGACGTGATGCTCGGCGCGCAGCCCGGCACGCATCGCGCGGAATTGCTCGCCGGCGGCGAGATTCCGGTCGCGCCGCGGATCGCGGCGACCGGCACGCCGGGCGAACTGCTGCGGCGCCGGCCCGACCTGATCGCCGCCGAGCGGCGCGTGGCGGCGTCGAACGCACGCATCGGCGTGGCTATTGCCGAGTATTACCCGAAGTTCTCGCTGGGCGGGTTGATCGGCAGCGCGACGACGATGGGCGCGGGCAACCTGTTTGCCGGCGGCGCGAACCAGGCTGCGGGCGTGCTCGGCTTGCGCTGGCGTCTGTTCGATTTCGGCCGGGTCAATGCACAGATCGCGCAGGCCAAAGGGCAGGATGCCGAAATGCTGGCCGCGTATCGGCTCGCGGCGCTGCGTGCGACCGAGGACGTCGAGAATGCGTTCTCCGCGCTCGTCAAGCGTGACGAGCAGGCGGCCATTCTCGGCGATGGCGTGAATTCGCTCGCCCGCGCGCGGACCGCGTCGTTTGCGGCCTATCAGAAAGGGGTGGTCAGCCTGATCGAGGTGTTGCAGGCCGATGAAAGCCTGTTGCGTGCGTCCGACGAACGCGTGCGGGCGAGAACCGAATCGGCGCGCGCGGCGGTCGCGGCGTTCAAGGCGCTCGGGGGCGGGTGGCAGGCGCCGGGAGCGCAAGCCGTTGCGAGTCGGTAGCGGTAGCTTCGAAACCTGGTGGGTCGGGACGGGCACGCGTCGAATGATCGCGGTTCGTGGCGCCGTGCGCTGGGCGCGTTCACGGTGCCTACGGATATGGAGAGCAACGCGGACTAGTAGCCGTGGCGTCCCCTATGGGTTACAATCGCTTCATGTTCAAAGTCCTGACCACTCCCCAATTTGACAAATGGCTCGGTGGTCTTCGCGACCCGGTCGGCAGCGCGGCGATCAGCCTACGCATCGAGCGGGCGAAGCTCGGCAACCTTGGCCAGTGGCGTGCGATCGGCGACGGCGTCAACGAAATGAAGATCGATGTAGGGCCGGGGTACCGAGCCTACTTCGTGCGGCGCGGAAAGATAATCGTCGTGGTGTTGTGCGGTGGGGACAAGTCGACGCAGAAGAAGGACATCAAGACGGCGAAGCAAATCGCCGCCGAACTGGAGGATTGAAGATGAAAATCAGCGAACTGGCCGAATTCGATGGCTCGAAGTACCTGAAGGACGAGGAAGCGATTCGTCACTACCTGGCGCAGGCGTTTGAAGATGGAGATCCTCGACTGATCCAGGCCGCGCTCGGCAACGTCGCGAAGGCGCGCGGCATGACGGCGCTGGCGCGCGAGTCCGGTGTGAAGCGTGAGGCGCTCTATCGCGCGCTGTCGGAGGGTGGGAACGCGGAATTTGCAACGATCATGAAGGTCGTCGCCGCGTTGGGTTTGCATCTGACCGTTGCGCCGACCACGCAGAACGCCGAAGCGGGCCGCGGGCCTGAACCGACCTCGCGCACGCGCTCGCACGCACGTGCGGCGGCCCACGGATGATGTCACCAGGGGCGGGCTGCATGCTTCACGCCAAGCCCGCCCGTATTGACCCGCTCGGCGTCGCCCGGCAAGCCCGCAGGCAGCACGCCGTTACCGATGTATCGCCCCCCGCAACCGCCTCACATCCCGCTCCGATACCGGCGCGGCCCGATTCCCCCACGCGCCGCGCACGTAGCTGACCACCGCCGCGATTTCGCCGCTCGTCAGCGCGCCGCGCATCGCCGGCATCCGTTGCACCGGCCCCGGTTTGCCCGGCGTGGGCCGCGCCCCTTCGACCACGATCCGGATCGTGCTGGTCGGATCGGCTGCGAGCACGACCGAGTTGCCTACGAGCGCCGGCCCCCGATCACGCACGCCCGTGCCGTCCGCACCGTGGCAACGCGCACAGAACCCCGCATACACGCCGGCCCCCGGCGCCTGCTGGCCGCTTTCCGGCCGCGGGCCGGCGGCCGTGCGCCGCGGGACGCCGACGCCCAGCGGATTCGTCGCGGCAGTCGGTTGCGCCGGCAACGACTTCAGGTACACGGCGATCGCATGGCGGTCGGCATCGGTCAGCAACGCGGTGCTTTCGCCGACGACCGGCGCCATCGCGCCGAACACCGCGCCGCGCGCCGCATGGCCGCTGCGCAGGAACGCGGCGATGTCGTCGGCGGACCAGCGGCCGAGGCCGTCCGGGCTCGCGCCGGTCAGGTTCGGCGCGAACCAGTGATCGTTGATGCCGCCGGTCAGGAACGCGGGGCTGCGCTCGTCGTAGCCGCGTTCGTTGTAGGCCGGCCCGCGCGGCGTATGGCACGCGCCGCAATGGCCGAGCCCCTGCACGAGATACGCGCCGCGATTCCATTCGGCCGACTGCGACGGCTGCGGCGTGAACCGGTCGCGGTTCGCGAACGCGAGGCTCCACAGCCCCAGCGCCCAGCGCTGGTTGAACGGAAACGGCAACCGCGTGAGCTTCGCCGCATTCGCGGACGGTGCGACGCCGCGCATGAAATACGCATACAGCGCGCGCACGTCGTCGTCGGTCAGGTGCGCGAGCGACGGGTACGGCATCGCCGGATACAGCCGGCTGCCGTCCGCGCGCACGCCGCGCCGCAGTGCATCGTCGAACTGGCGCAGCGTGTAGTGGCCGATCCCGTGCGTCGGGTCCGGCGTGATGTTCGGCGCGTAGATCGGCCCGAACGGCGAATTCACCGGCTGGCCGCCCGCGTACGGCGTATGGTCGGCCGCGTCGTGGCACGCGGCGCAATCGCCGGCGAGCGCGAGGTAGCGGCCGCGCGCGAGCGTCGCGGCGTCGGCGCTCGCGGCGGCCGCGGCGATCACCGGGCGGCGGGCGGTCGACGTGGAGGCCGCCTCGGGCGGCGGGGGGGACGCCGCGGACGATGGCGCATCGGCCACCGACGCGTCCCGGTCGCGTGACAGCCGCCGGTCGTCCTTCACGCGCGCGGACATCGACGCAGCGGCATCGGCCGCCGACGCACCGATCCGCACGAACCGCCAGCCCGACGCGGGCTCGGGCGCTTCCGCCGCCGACGCGGCGTCGGCTGCATTGCCGGGTGCGGCCGTGTTGTCGTCCCGCTGCATGTCGC
Organism: Burkholderia sp. 9779_493; assembly: GCF_015712215.1. Lineage (NCBI taxonomy): Bacteria > Pseudomonadati > Pseudomonadota > Betaproteobacteria > Burkholderiales > Burkholderiaceae > Burkholderia > Burkholderia sp. 9779_493. The sequence goes on along the minus strand of NZ_JACCQA010000014.1, from coordinate 187,521 downwards.
ATCCGCAGAGCGCGACGCACACGGCGAACGCGACGCCCGCGCGGCGGCGCGGAACGCGGAACGGAAACGAAGCGAACGAGATCAGCGCCATGGACTGCAAGGCCCCACGAAAGCGGTGACGATCCCCGTGAATACGAGACCGATCACGAAGCCGAGCGCGGCGAGCATCCCGCAGCGCGCGAGAAAGCGGGTACTGTCGTCGCGGGTCGCGACCGACGCATCGGCATCGTGCCGGCGCCGCCACGCGCGCGCGAGCCACGTCGCGCAGGCCGCGGCCAACGCGAACGCGCCCGCGGCGATCAGCGCAAGCCATACGCCGACGTGCGCCCAGCGCGGCGCGGCCTGCGCGACGCCGAGCGGATAGCACGCGGTGGACGCGAGCGTCTCGGACACCAGCATCTGCGCGAACCACAGCGCGGGCGCGCCGACCAGGCCGGCGGCGATCGCGAGCAGCGGTGTCCACGTGCGTCGTGCATCGTTCATCCGGTGCTCCTCAGCCAGAACGGCGACACGTACAGCGCGGTGAAGATGAACAGCCACACGATGTCGACGAAGTGCCAGTAGAGCCCGCCGACCGTCAGTGCGACGCGCCGTTCGCGGCCGAAGAAACCGGCGGCGGTCCAGCCGGCGAGCAGCGCGAGGATCGCGAGACCGGCGACGACGTGCGCGAGGTGGAACCCGGTGATCGTGAAGTAGAGGCTGCCGTACAGATGCGCGGTCGGGCCGTACGGATGGTCGCGCCATTCGTGCAGCTGGACCAGCGCGAACGCGATGCCGAGCACCAGAGCGACGACGAGCATCGCGACCGCGCGCCCCTGGCGGCCGGCCCGCACCGCGCGCTCGGCGAGCCACACGAACACGCTGCTCGACAGCAGCACGACCGTGTTGACGGCCGCGAGCCCGATCTTCGGCATTCCTTCGGGCGGCCACGGCGCGGGCCATTGCGACTGCAGGTAGAAGTAGCAGAACAGCAGGTAGCCGAACAGCCCGGCCTCGGTGACGATCAGCGTGAGCACGCCCCACCAGCCGCCCGCGCGTTCGCCGCAACTGCCCACCGGCAGCGGCGCGACGCACGCGGCCGGCGCGCCGGCCGGCACCGTCGGCGACGGCGGTTCGTCCGGACGAGGGCCAGCCGCGGCCGCGGGCGCCTGCGTGTCGGCGCGAGCCGGCAGCCGCGCGCGTTGGCCGAGCGTGCGGCGCGGCCACAGCCACGCGGCGGTGGCGATCGCGCAACCGGCGACGGCCACGCAGACGAGCGTCGGCGAGCGCGCGAGCATCGCCGCGAACACGGCGGTCGTCAGCAGCGCGAGCACGAACGGCACGCAACTGTCCTCGGGCATTTTCAGGATCGCGCTCGGCGTCGCGGCGAGCGGCGTGACCGCGAGCGCCTCGCGCCCGTCCGCGAGCCGGTAGCCGACCCGCAGGCTGGTGCGTTGCGGATCGTCGCGCGTTTCCCACAGCGGATGCCGCGACGCGACGAGCGGCAGCACCGCGAAGTTGTACACGGGCGTCGGCGACGCGACCGACCATTCGAGGCCCGCCGCACCCCACGGGTTGTCGCCGGCGCGCACGCCGCGCCGCGCGCTCACCAGCGCGTTGACGACGAACATCACGATGCCGATTCCGAACACGAACGAGCCGATCGTCGTCAGCAGGTTCGACGTGTCCCAGCCCATCCCGGACGGATAGGTATAGATGCGGCGCGGCATCCCGAGCAGCCCGGAAATATGCATCGGAAAGAAGCCGAGATTGAAGCCGACCAGCACGACCCAGAAGGTCCAGCGGCCGAACCGCTCGTTCATCATCCGCCCGGTGAATTTCGGGAACCAGTACGCGACGCCGCCGAGCACCGGGAACACGTTGATGCCGAGCAGCACGTAATGCAGGTGCGCGACGACGAAGTACGTATCGGTGAGCTGCCAGTCGAGCGGCACGGCCGCGGTCATCACGCCCGACACGCCGCCGATCACGAACATCAGCACGAAGCCCGCGAAATACAGGAACGGCGTGCGGAACACCGGGCGGCCGGTCCAGATCGTCGCGATCCATGCGAACACCGCGACCGCGCTCGGGATCGAGATCAGCATGCTCGCGGCGCCGAAGAACGCGAGCGCGAGCGGCGCGATGCCCGTTGCGAACATGTGGTGGACCCACACCTCGAAGCCGATCAGCATCGTCGCCACGGTCGACACCGCGACGGCCTCGTACGCGACGAGCGGCCGCCGGCAGAAGGTCGGCAGCGCATCCGACACGATCCCCATCGCCGGCAGCACGACCACGTAGACCCACGGATGCGCGAACATCCAGAACAGGTGCTGCCACAGCAGCGGCCGGCCGCCGTGCGCGACGTCGAAGAAATGCGTGCCGGCATTGCGGTCGAGCCACAGCAGCAGGAACGCGAGGCTCACCGACGGCACCGCGACCAGGTTCGCGACCGACGCGGTCAGCGTGCCCCACACGATGATCGGCAGCCGGTCGATCGACATGCCGTGCGCGCGCATCCGCAGCAGTGTGACGACGAAGTTCGCGGCGCCGCCGGTCGTCGAGATGCCGAGCAGGATCATCCCGAGCGCATAGATGTCGATGTTCGCGCCGGCGCTGTAGTCGAGCGACGTGAGCGGCACGTAGTTGAACCAGCCGCCGTCCGGCACCGCGCCGAGCGGAAAGCTCGCATACAGGAACAGCCCGGCGAACAGGAACGCCCAGTACGAGAACGCGTTCAGCCGCGGGAACGCCATGTCGCGCGAGCCGAGCATCAGCGGCCACAGGTAGTTCGCGAAACCGGACAGCACCGGCAGCGCGTACAGGAAGATCATCGTGACGCCGTGCATCGTGAACAGCGAATCGTATTGCGCGGGCGTCAGCACGGTCGCGTTCGGCCGCGCGAGCTGGATGCGCATCACGAGCGCCTCGACGCCGCCGAGCAGCAGGAACACGAATGCGGTGACGATGTAGCGCAGCCCGATGCGCTTGTGATCGACGGTGCCGAGCCAGCCGCGCCAGCCGGGTGCCGATTCCCACAGCTCGGCCAGCGCGCGCTCGTGCGCGGAACCGGGCGGCGCGTCGCCGAGATCGGGTACGCGGCTGAGCGGGGTGGGCGTGTCGCGGGCAATGGCCATCGGCATCCTCCGTTCAGTGCAGCGTCGCGAGATACGCGGCGAGATCGTCGGCGTCGCGCGGCGCGAGCGCGATCGACGGCATCAGCGATTGCGGCTTGACCTGCTGCGCATGCGCGATCCAGCGGCGCAGGTTGTCGGGCGTGTTGTCCAGCGTGCCGGCCGCGAGCAGCCGGCGCGTGCCGACGTGCGTGAGATCGGGGCCCGCGTCGCCCGCGGCGTCGGTGCCGCGCACCGCGTGGCAGCCCGCGCAGCGCGCGGCGAACACGCGCTGGCCGCGGCGTTCGGCGTTGGCGCCCGCCGCGGGTGCCCGGGCCGGTTGGCGCTGCGCGGCGAGCCATGCGTGAAACGCAGCCGGCGGCTCGGCCACGACTTCGAACGCCATGTGCGCATGTTGCGCGCCGCAATACTGCGAGCATTGGCCGCGATAGATGCCGGGCCGGTCGGCCTGCAGCCATTGGCGGTTGGTCTGGCCGGGAATCGTCTGGGTCTTGCCGGCAAGTTGCGGCACCCAGAACGCGTGGATCACGTCGGCGCTCTTCAGTTCGATCGCGACGGGCTCGCCTACCGGAATATGGATCTCGTTCGCGGTGTCGAAGGCCGGGCCGCCCGCATCGTCCGGATAACGAACGGCCCACCACCAGTCTTGTGCGGTCACGGTGATCGTCAGCGCGGGCGGGCGCGGCGGTGCGGCGACCATGCCCAGCACGCGCAGCATGTACACGAGCGCGCCGAACAGCAGCAGGATCGAGATCGCGGAGCCTACCGTCACGATCGTCAGGCCGCTGCCGTGGCCGCCGCCTGTCCGTGCGCGACGACGAAACAGCGCGATCAGCAGCAGCATGGCGATCGCGATGCAGACGAACGTACACAGCGCGAGCAGCGCCCAGCCGAGCACGAACACCGGCTGCGCGGCGGGGCCGGCCGCGTGCACGACGTACGCGAGCGGCAACGGCGCGGCCGGATCGCCGGGCGCCGCAGGCGCGGCGGCCGCGCACGCGACGCTCGGCGCGACCGCGCACGCGAACGGTGCGACACGCGTGATATGACGCGTTTTGCGGGACAGCGGAACGAGCAACGAGACTCCTTGCCGGACGCACCGGCATGACGACAGCCGTTCGCGGCGGAGCAAATTTCGTGCGCGTGCGGCCGGCGCGGAGGCGGCCGCGAGGTGGCGGGATTGCGCGCACGACGGCCGGCGCGTTACAGCCGGCTTGTAAATTGGGCGACCGTTCACGGCTCGCGCCGAGGCCATACGGCCCCGGCGGCCGACGGCATGTCGTTTGCTGCGCCGATCGCGTTCCGGCACGTTGCGGCGCGAAAGCTTCGACGGCGTGCCGGCCATCATCGAAAAACGGGAGGACTCGACCGTGAAGACCGTCGCGATCACGGGTGCAAGCGCGGGCGTCGGTCGCGCGACCGCCCACGCGTTCGCGCGACTCGGCGCGAACGTCGCGCTGCTCGCTCGCGATCCGCGCGCGCTGCACGACACCGCGTGCGAGGTGCGCGCGTATGGCGTCCAGGCGCTGCCGATTGCCGTCGACGTCAGCGATGCGGCTGCGCTCGACGCGGCGGCCGAGCGGATCGAACACGAACTCGGGCCACTCGACGTGTGGGTCAACAACGCGATGGTGACCGTGTTCGCGCCGTTCGACGCCATCTCGCCGGAAGACTATGCGCGCGTGACGGCCGTCACCTACCTCGGCTGCGTGTACGGCACGCGTGCCGCGCTCGCACGGATGGCCCCGCGCAACCGCGGCACGATCGTGCAGGTCGGCTCGGCGCTCGCATACCGGTCGATTCCGTTGCAGGCCCCGTACTGCGGCGCGAAACACGCGATCCGCGGCTTTACCGACGCGCTGCGCTGCGAGCTGCTGCATGCACACAGTCATGTGCGCGTGACGATGGTGCAATTGCCCGCGATCGACACGCCGCAGTTCGACTGGGCCGAATCCGTGCTGCCGCATGCACCGCGTCCGGTCGCGCCGGTCTATGCGCCGGAGGTGGCGGCCGATGCGATCGTGCACGCCGCGCGGCATCCGTGCCGCGAGCGCTGGGTCGGCTGGTCGTCGCTCGCGGCGATCGTCGCGAACGGCCTTGCCCCCGGCTGCTTCGACCGCTATCTCGCGCGGACGGCCGTGCGCGGCCAGCAGCGCGCGGCGCGGGCCGGCCCGCGCCCGTCGAACCTGTGGGAGCCGGTGCCGGGCCGGCATGCGACGCGCGGCGCGTTCACCGACGAAGCGCGCCGCACCGGCGCCGAGGCCGGGCTCGGCGCGTCGCGCGCGCTCGCGTTCGGCGCGGCCGTCGCGGTGCTCGCGGCTGCCTTTTCCGCCGCGCGCAAATGGCACCGGTGAGCGCGATGCGGATCGAGGATTACGCGCTTGTCGGCGACGGACGCAGCGCGGCGCTCGTCGCGCGCGACGGCAGCATCGACTGGCTGTGCTGGCCGGACTTCGATTCGCCGCCGTGCTTCGCCGCGCTCGTCGGTACGCCGGACAACGGCCGGTTCCGGATCGCGCCGCGCGAGCACGATGCCCGCGCCACGCGTCGCTATCTGCCGGGCACCGCGATACTCGAAACGACGTTCGACACCTCGTCGGGCCGCATCACGCTCACCGACTGGATGAGCTGGAACGCGCCCGATCCATGCCTGATCCGCAGCGTGAAGGGCGAGCGCGGGACGGTCGACGTCGATATCGACCTCGGCGTGCGCTTCGACTACGGCAGCGCGCTGCCGTGGTGCCGGCGTTTCGGCCGGCGCTGGCGGATGATGACGGGCGGCGATGCGATGTGGCTCGACACGGATGCGCGGCTCGACGTGCAGAGCGACCGGCTGGTCGGCACGCGACGGATCGCGGCGGGCGAGCGGGGGGATTTCTGCATCAGTTACGCGCGTTCGTTCGACCCGGCGCCGGCCGTGCCCGACGCGTACGCGTCGCTGCGCGACACGCAGGCGTTCTGGCGCGTCTGGTCGGATTGCAACGCCGCCGAGGGCCCGCATCGCGACGCGATCGAGCGCGCACTGATCACGGTGAAACTGCTGTCGAGCCTGCGCACCGGCGGCATCGTCGCGGCGCCGACCAGTTCGTTGCCCGAGCGCTTCGGCGGCAAGCGCAACTGGGACTACCGGTTCTGCTGGTTGCGCGATGCGAGTTTTACGCTGCGCGCGCTGGTGCGCTGCGGCTATCGCGACGAAGCCGCGCGTTGGCGCGACTGGCTCGTGCGCGCGATCGCCGATCATCCGTCGCAACTGCAGGTGCTGTATGCGGCCGACGGCGGCCGGCGCGCGGCCGAGTGGGAAGCCGCGCATCTGGCCGGTTACGAAGGCGCGCAACCGGTGCGCTTCGGCAACGCGGCAGCCGACCAGTTGCAGCTCGACGTGTACGGCGAGGTGCTCGGGGCGCTGTACCAGGCGCGCCGGCACGGGCTGCCGCCCGACGACGACGCGTGGACGCTCGAACGGCGCCTGCTCGAACATCTCGCGACGATCTGGCGCGAGCCGGACGAAGGGATCTGGGAGGTGCGCAGCGGCCGGCATCCGTTCACGTCGTCGAAGGTGATGGTATGGGCCGCGGTCGAAAGCGCGTACCGTTCCGCGCGCGCATTCGGCCACCATGCACCGCTCGACGTGTGGCGGCGCTGGGCCGACGCGGTGCGCGCGGAGGTGCTCGAGCACGGTTATCACGCGCAATTGGGCCGCTTCGTCGATCGCTTCGACGGCGACGGCATCGACGTGAGCCTGCTGCTGATTCCGCTGACCGGGATGCTCGACGCGTCCGATCCGCGCGTGGTCGCGACGGTCGCCGCGATCGAGCGCGAACTGGTCGACGACGGCTTGCCGTTCCGCTATCGGCCGCCGCGTTTCGCGGACGGTTGCGAAGGCGACGAAGGCGCGTTTCTCGCGGCCGGCTTCTGGCTCGTGCAGGTGTACCGGATGCAGGGGCGCGACGGCGACGCGCACGCGCTGTTCGAGCGGCTGCTCGGCTTGCGCAACGACGTCGGGCTGCTGTCCGAGGAATACGACGTGCACACGCGGCGCCTGTGCGGGAATTTTCCGTTCACGCTCGCGCAGGTCGGGCTCGTGAATGCGGCGCTCGCGCTGCAGGGCGACGGGCGGGACGACGTCGACATCGGCTAGGATGACGCGCCGTCCGCGCGTGCGTTGCCTACGATTCGCCTTTCCCGCCCTTGCTGCCTTTGCCGGCCTTGTCGCCGTGTTCGCCGTTGCCGGGCAGCACGGCCGACAGCACCTGCCGCGCGGTCTCGACGATCACGTTGGCTTCGCGCGCGTCGCCCTTCACCAGCGTTTCGGCGAAATGCTTCGCCTGCTGCAGCGTCACGTGCGGCGGCAGCGGCGGCACCTCGGGGTCGCTCTTCACTTCGAGCACGACCGGCCGGTCGGACGCGAGCGCTTCGTCCCATGCGGCGCCGAGCTGTTCCGGATCGTCGACGTAGATGCCCTTGAGGCCGAGCAGCGTCGCGAAGCGGTAGTACGGCACGTTCGGGATCTGCTGCGACGCGTCGAACTTCGGGTCGCCTTCCATCACACGCTGCTCCCACGTGACCTGGTTCAGGTCCTCGTTGTTCAGCACCATGCAGATCCAGCGCGGGTCGGGCCACTGGCGCCAGTATTTGGCGACCGTGATCAGTTCGGCCATGTTGTTCATCTGCATCGCGCCGTCGCCGACCATCGCGATCACCGGGCGCACCGGGTGCGCGAATTTCGCGGCGATCGCGTACGGCACCGCGGCGCCCATCGACGCGAGCCCGCCGGACAACGACCCCATCATCCCGCGCCGCATCATCAGGTCGCGCGCATACCAGTTCGCGCAGGAGCCCGAATCGCTCGTCAGGATCACGTCGTCGGGCAGGCGCGGCGACAGCTCGGTAAACGCGCGCTGCGGGTTCACGCCGCGCCCCGCGCTGGCTTTCGCGGCCGCGCGGGCGGCGAGCGTCTCGTGCCAGTCGTGGTTCCATTTCGCGATCCGGTCGCGCCATGCGGTGTCGCGACGCTCGTTCAAGAGCGGCAGCAACGCGCGCAGCGTCTCGGCGCTGTCGCCGACGAGGTTGACCTCCATCGGGTAGCGCAAGCTGAGCATGTCGGCCTTCAGGTCGATCTGCACGCCGCGCGCCTGGCCTTCCTTCGGCAGGAATTCCGAATACGGAAAACCCGAGCCGACCACCAGCAGCGTGTCGCATTCGGTCATCAGCTCGTAGCTCGGCTTGGTGCCGAGCAGCCCGATCGAACCGGTGACCCACGGCAGGTCGTCCGGCAGCGCGGCCTTGCCGAGCAGCGCTTTCGCGGCGCCCGCGCCGAGCCGGTCGGCCACCGCGATGACCTCGTCGGTCGCCTTCAGCGCACCGGCGCCGACCAGCAGCGCGACTTTCGATCCCGCGTTGAGCACGTCGGCCGCGCGCCGCAGGTCGTCCGCATACGGCACGACTTTCGGCGCCGTGTAGCCGACCCCCGAATGCACGGTGCCGTGCGCGCGCTTCGGCGGCGCGTAGTCGAGCTCCTGCAGGTCGTTCGGCAGCACGAGCGCGGTGACCGTGCGCGCGCCGAGCGCGGTGCGCACCGCGCGATCGACCAGGTGACGCACCTGGCCGGGCACCGTCGCCAGCTGAACGAATGCACCCGCAACGTCCTTGTAAAGCGCCGGTAGATCCACTTCCTGCTGATAGTGGCCGCCGAGCGCCGCGCGCGCCTGCTGGCCGACGATCGCGAGCACCGGCATGTGGTCGAGCCGCGCGTCGTACAGGCCGGTCACGAGGTGCGCGGCGCCGGGGCCCGAGGTCGCGACGCATACGCCCAGCTCGCCTGTAAATTTTGCATGCGCGGACGCCATGAAGGCCGCCATCTCCTCATGGCGCGCCTGGATGAATTCGATCTTGCCGTCCGCGCGGTTCAGCGCGCCGAAAAAGCCGTTGATGCCGTCGCCCGGGTAGCCGTAGATGCGGCGCACGCCCCAGTCGTACAGCCGCTCGACGATGAAATCCGCCACTGTCGCCATGCCGTTTCTCCTTGGTTCGGGATGAGCCGATGCGAGGCTGCCGCGCAAGGCACGTGCCGCGCCGCAGAAGCCGGGCACAGCGGTTGCACGCCGCATCCGCAAGCAACACGCAAGCTGACCGGAGCGCAACGATGGCACTTTCCGCCGCGCCGGCGATCGACGACGTGCGCGCCCGCGCGTACCGCGTGCCGACCGACCGGCCCGAAGCAGACGGCACATACGCATGGACCGCGACGACGGTCGTCGTCGTCGAGATCGACGCGGGGCCCGTGACGGGGCTCGGCTATACGTACACGGACGCGAGCGCCGTGCCGCTCGTGACGTCGCTGCTGGCCGGCGTGCTGCGCAACCGGCCGGTGGTGGACATCCCGGCCGCCGTCGACGCGCTGTGGCGCGCGGTGCGCAACGTCGGCCGCGGCGGAATCGCGGCGACCGCGATCTCGGCGCTCGACGCCGCGTTGTGGGACGCAAAGGCAAAACTCGCCGACGTGCCGCTCGCGCTGCTGCTCGGCCGCTTGCGCGAGCGCGTGCCGGTGTACGGCAGTGGCGGTTTCACGACTTACGATGCGCCGACGCTCGCCGCGCAGCTCGACGGATGGCGCGCCGGGCACGTGCGCGCGTGCAAGATCAAGATCGGCGTGGACGATGCGCGCGATCCGTCGCGCGTGCGCGCGGCGCGCGATGCGCTCGGGCCGGGCGTCGACCTGTTCGTCGATGCGAACGGCGCGTATGCGCCGCGCACCGCGCTCGCGTTCGCGCAGGCCGCCGCCGATTGCGACATCCGCTGGTTCGAGGAGCCCGTCAGCAGCGACGACGTCGACGGGCTGCGGTTCGTGCGCGAGCACGTCGGCGCGCGGGTCGACATCGCCGCCGGCGAGTACGCGTATACGCCCGACGATTTCCGGCGCTTGCTGGAAGGCCGCGCGGTCGACGTGCTGCAGGCCGACGCGACGCGCTGCGGCGGCGTCAGCGGCTTTCTCGCGGCCGCCGCGCTTGCCGATGCGCATCACGTCGACCTGTCCGCGCATTGCGCACCCGCGCTGCACCGGCACATCGGATGCGCGGCGGCGCGCCTGCGCCACATCGAATGGTTTCACGATCACGTGCGCATCGAGCGGATGCTGTTCGACGGCGCGCCGATGCTCGTCGACGGCGCGCTCGAGATCGACGCGACGCGCGCCGGGCTCGGCCTCGAATTGCGCGCCGCCGATCTGCTGGATCTCGCGCTTTGAATCCCGACCAGGAGGAACGATGCGACACCCCCGACATCGCGCCGCCGAGCGCGACAGGTTGCTCGCCGACGCCGCGCGGCTGCTGAACCGCAGCGCGCTGCTGCTGGCCGGCTCGGTGCTCGCGGACAGCGGCGTCGAGCACTATCGCGGCACCTTTCACAATCGCGCGATGCTCGCGCCGCTCGCGATGTCGACGCTGTCGGTGATCGCGAGCGTGCACGGCCACGCGGACGACACGCCCGTGCGCCACCGGCTGCGCGACGCGGTGCACGTCGCAGCGGCCGCGGTCGGCGTCGCCGGTTCCGCGTTCCACCTGTACAACGTGACGAAGCGACCGGGCGGGTTCAGCTGGCACAACCTGTTCTATGGCGCGCCGCTCGGTGCGCCGTTCGCGCTGCTGCTGTCGGGCGCGCTGGGGGCGGCGGGCGAGCGGCTGCGCGAGAGCCCGGCCGACGCGCCGCGGCTCGCCGGACTGCCGGCCGGGCGCGCGCTGGCCGGGCTCGTCGCGGCGGGGCTCGTCGGCACGCTCGGTGAAGTCGGGCTGCTGCATTTTCGCGGCGCCTTCCAGCATCGCGCGATGTTCGCGCCGCTCGTCGTGCCGCCGGTGGCCGCACTGGCGACCGCGCAGCTCGCGCTGTCGCGTCCGCGCGCCGACCGGCGGTTCTGCCGCGGCTGGCTGCGCGCGACGGCCGTGCTCGGGCTCGTCGGCGTCGCGTTTCATGTGCGCGGCGTCGCGCGGCAGATGGGCGGCTGGCGCAACTGGTCGCAGAACCTGCTGTCGGGCCCGCCGCTGCCGGCGCCGCCGAGCTTCACCGCGCTCGCGATCGCGGGGCTCGCCGCGACCGCGCTCGCCGAACGGGAGGCGCCATGAGCGATACGAACCGCAACGCGGTCGCGCTGCCGCGCTATCCGGGCTACGACGTGCTCGCCAAGCGCGACACGCCATCGTGGAACGATGCGACGCGGCGCGCAATCGATGCGCGCCTGCGTGTCGCGGCCCATGCGCCACGCTATCTGGATGCCGAACGATTCGCGACGCTCGGCGCGTTGTGCGCGCGCATCGTCCCGCAGCAGCCGGGCGGCGCGGGCGCGATCCCGACCGCGGCCTTGGTCGACGCGCGGCTCGCGGCCGACGACGGCGACGGCTATCGCGATGCGCGCCTTCCGCCGCTGCGCGTCGCGTGGCAGACGGGTCTCGCCGCGCTCGACGCGATGGCGCGGCACGCGCATGGTTGCCCGTTCGCGGCGCTCGGCGCGCGCGACGCCGATGCGTTGCTGCACGCGGTACAGCAAGGCGACGTCGACCGGCAGCTGGAACCGGCGTGGGACGGCATGGACCCGCGCACGTTCTTCACGAAGCGCGTGCTGATGGACGTCTGCGGCGCGTACTACGGCCATCCGTTCGCGTGGAACGAGATCGGCTTCGGCGGACCCGCGAGCCCGCGCGGCTACGTGCGGATGGACTTCAACCGACGCGACCCGTGGGAAGCGGACATGCGCATGGAGGAGGGCGATCGCGATGGCCGCCGATGAACCGCTGTCCGCCCCGACGCCGCGCGGCCGCGACGGCCGTGCGCCCGATCCGCTGCGGGTCGGCGGCTGGTCGCCGATGCGGATGTTCCGCGACGACGATGAGGTCGACTTCGTGATCGTCGGCACCGGCGCGGGCGGCGGCACGCTCGCGTGCAAGCTCGCCGAATACGGCTTTTCGGTCGTCGCGCTCGACGCGGGTGCATGGTGGCGGCCGCTCGAGGAATTCGCGTCGGACGAGACGCATCAGCACAAGCTGTTCTGGACCGACGAGCGGATCTGCGACGGCGCCGATCCGCTCACGCTCGGCACCAACAACAGCGGCCGGGCGATCGGCGGCAGCACGGTGCACTTCGCGATGGTGTCGCTGCGGTTCAGGCCCGAGTGGTTTCGCTCGCGCAGCGCGCTCGGCTACGGCGTCGACTGGCCGCTCGACTGGCGCGAGATGTGGCGCTACTACCGCGAGGTCGAACAGGCGTTGAAGATCAGCGGGCCGGTGAATTACCCGTGGGGTCCGCCGCGGCCGCGCTATCCGTATCGCGCGCATGAACTGAACGCGGCCGCGCTCGTGCTCGCACGCGGCGCGGAGGCAATGGGCATCGACTGGACGCCGACGCCGCTCGCGACGCTGTCCGCGCCGCGCGGCCGCGCGCATCCGTGCGTGTATCGCGGCTTCTGCATCGCCGGCTGCGCGACCAACGCGAAACAGAGCGCGCTCGTCACGTGGATTCCGCGCGCGGTCGCGGCCGGCGCCGAGGTGCGCGATCTCGCGATGGCGCTGCGGATCGAGGCCGAAGGCGATCGCGCGACCGGCGTGCACTACCGGCGCGACGGCCGCACGCATTTCCAGCGCGCGCGCAACGTCGTCGTCGCCGGTTACGCGATCGAGACGCCGCGCCTGCTGCTGCTGTCCGCGAACGGGCGGCATCCGCAGGGGCTCGCGAACCGTTCGGGCCTCGTCGGCCGCTATCTGATGGCGCAGCTCAACCAGGCGTCGTGGGGGACGATGGACGACGAAGTGCGCTGGTACAAGGGCCCGCCGTCGCTGTCGATCACCGAGCACTGGAACTACGCGGACGAAGGCAAGGATTTCTTCGGCGGCTACTGCTGGATGAGCCAGGGGCCGCTGCCGATCGAATGGGCGCGCAAGGTCGCCGCGCGCGGGCTGTGGGGCGATGCGCTGAAGCGCGAGATGGCGCGCTACAACTTCCAGGCCGGCCTGAAGATCGTCGGCGAGACGCTGCCGCGCGCGGACAACCGCGTGACGCTCGCCGACGAACGCGACGCGTTCGGGCTGCCGGTCGCGCGCGTCACCTATTCGTACGACGACAACGATCGCCGGATGATTCGCCATGCGCTCGCGCAGATGGGCCGTTCGCTGGAAGCGGCCGGCGCGCGCGACGTCTGGCACGAGGAGGACGACACGTGCCATCTCGCCGGCACCGTGCGGATGGGCGACGACCCGGCGACGAGCGTCGTCGATGCCGATTGCCGCAGCTGGGACATCCCGAACCTGTGGGTGTGCGACGGCTCGGTGTTTCCGACCGTCGGCGGCGTGAATCCATCGCTGACGATCCAGGCGATCGCGTGCCGCACCGCCGACCGCATCCGCGCGCTGGTCGCGCGCGGCGACGCGCATGCGCGTGCGCGATGGCGGTGACGCGTGCCGCGCGGCCTCCGTCGTCGCGATGCGTGCGAACGAGAGGAGAGCCGCACGCGAACCGTTCAATCTCTTAGCGAGGATTCGTCTCATGTCTGCATTCAACCGTTCATCCCTGCGCCGCGGTGCCGCCTGCACCCTGCTGGCCGTGTGCGCGTCGGCGCTGCCCGCGGCGGCGCAGTTGCGTCCCGCCAATCCGGCCAGCGTGCCGGATTCATCCACGCAGGCATTCAAGCGTGCCGACCGCAAGATGATGGAAGCGATGGAAAGCGCCCCGTACACGGGCGACGCCGATCGCGATTTCGTCTCGCACATGGCGCCGCATCACCAGGGCGCGATCGACATGGCGCAGGTCGAGCTGAAATACGGCAAGGACCCGACGCTGCGGCAGCTCGCGAGCCGGATCGTCGCCGCGCAGCGCGACGAGATCGCGCTGATGGAACGCTGGCAGAAGGAGCACGGCAAGACGCCGTGAATCGCGGGGCGGGACGGGATGCGCGGTCGGCCGTACCGGCGGCTGCGCATCCGGTCAGCGGCGACAGCGGACACGTGCCGACGCGACGGCGGCGCGTACCGGCAACCGCGACAGGAGGGGTGATGGATGGACGGTGAACGCGACGCGGCAGATCGCTCGATCGACAGCGTGGCCGACTACATGGCCGCGATCGGCGCGCAGCGGCAGACGATGGCGCTGCGCCTCTTTCGCGGCCAGTGCAATGCCGGCTGGCCGCTCGTGCCGGGCATCGCGCGACAGCGCGCGTCGCCCGACGTCGAAGCGCGGATGCTCGACGAATTCACGCGGCGCGCGCTGCCGCACCTGGAACCCGGACAGAACCTCGATGCGTGCGACTGGCTCGCGCTCGCGCAGCAGCACGGGATGCGCACACGGCTGCTCGACTGGTCCGGCAACGCGCTCGCCGCTCTGTGGTTCGCGGTCAGGCGCGCGGGCGAAGCGGGCGGCGACGGCGTGGTGTGGTGCCTCGCGCACGACGCCGACGACATCGCGACCGCCGCCGAGCGGCGCGCCCCGCTGGAAGTCACGCGCACCAAGGTGTTCCGGCCGCGTCACGTGATGCCGCGGATCACCGCGCAGGACGGCTGGTTCACGATTCACGGCTACGACGCCGGCGCCGAGCGCTTCGTGCCGCTCGACGAGCATGCGGATTTCGCCGGCCGCCTCATCCGCATCGTCGTGCCGGGCGCGCGGTTCGCGACGATCCGGCAGGAACTCGCCGGTGTCGGCGTGAGCGTCGCGACGATCTTTCCGGATCTCGACGGCATCGCGCAGCTGACCGACACGCGCTATTTCCCGGACGACGAGGACACGCACGCGCCGCGGTAAAGCCGCCGCCGCACGGGCACGCGCGATGCTTGTTTCGACGGCGCGCACACGGGACCGGCCCCCGAGCGGCCCTGCATGCGTCCGGTTCGCGGCGGGCGGCGACGCGGTTCATGCGCACATTCCAACCAACCATCGAATCCGGAGGCTGTCATGCGCGAACCCAACGAACCACCGAGCGACCGTCGCGACACGGCGTGCAAGCCCGGCGCCGGTTCCGCGCCGAGCGGGCACGCGGTCACCCGCGCGTTCGAACGTTTCGCGTCGGGCGTGACGACCTGGGCCGGCTCGCCGGTCGCGTTCGGCAGTGCGGTCGCCATCACCGTGCTGTGGCTCGTGAGCGGGCCCGTGTTTCACTACTCCGACGCATGGCAGTTGGTGATCAATACCGGCACCACGATCATCACGTTCCTGATGGTGTTCCTGCTGCAGCGCAACCAGAACCGCGACAGCGTGGCGCTGCACCTGAAGCTCGACGAATTGCTCGCGGTCACGCGCGCGGCGAGCGACCGGCTGATCGGGATCGAGGATGCGTCGGAGGAGGAATTGCGCGCGCTGGCGCAGACCTACGTCGAAATGGCGCAGCGCGCGGCCGAGCGCGGCGAGGACGAGCCGGGCGGCACACGCGCGGAAACGGCCGATACGCCGCCCGAATCCTGATCGCTTGATCGCGCGATGCGCGGCCCGATGATTTTTCAAACGCTTGTCGTTTCCGGCGTCGCATCGCGGCAGACCGGCGTGCCCATGACGCTCGCAGCGGGGAACGGCACGTGCTGCAACCCGAAACGAAGCCCGGTCGTTCCGGGTATTGCCTACGGTGCTTCCATGAACTCCAGAACCCCTTCGAATCCGCTGTTGAATCTTGCGGTGGCCGTCGCCTGCGGCGCGGCCGCGATGTACTTTCTCGATCCGTCGTCCGGCCGGCGCCGGCGCGCGTATCTGCGCGACAAGGCGGTTGCGGGCCGGCATGGCGTGGCCGATTATGCGAATACGCAGGCGAAGCGGGCGGCCGACCATGCGCGCGGCGCGATCGCCGGCCTGCGGGCGGACTGGCTCGCGGGCGATGCGAGCGACGCGCAGGTCGCCGAGCGCGTGCGTGCGGCGCTCGGCCGGCTCGTCGGTCGCCCGCGCGACATCGACGTGAGCGTCGAGCGCGGCAACGTGTGCCTGACCGGACAGGTCGAGGAGGCCGAAAGGCAGGCGCTGATCGACGGCGTCGCCGCGCTGCATGGCGTGCATCACGTCGAGGACGCGATGGGCGCGCGCAGCGAATACAAGGCGCCGCCCGGCGGCCATTCGCACTGACGCGGCCGCGGCTGCCCGCACCGGCGGGGGCCGGTGAACGACTACGACACGCATTCGGCGCACGCACGGCTGCCGGCACGACGGCAGCCTGGCGCCCCAACCGGAGCAAGCCCATGACCGACCGCCAACCCCCCGATACGACGCCTCCGCATCCGGAGCCCGGCGCGCACGACGCGCTCGAACACCTGCTCGGCAGCCTGCATCGACACGGCTTCCTGCGTTTCGCGAACGAGGTCGTCACGGCGAACGCGCGGCTGGCCGACACGTTCGTCGACGTGCTCGACAAGCCCGGCATGCAGAGCGGCATGCAGAATCTCGCGATGCTCGTGACGGCGCTGTCGCGCATTCCGCCGGAACAGTTCGGTCGCGCCGCGTTCGCGGCGGCCGACGCGCTGCATCACGTGGGCGCCTGGCAGCCGGCGCAGCATGAGCATGTCGCGCCCGGCGTGCGCGGCGTCTATCGGCTGCTGCACGACGAGGCGCTGTGGGAGGCGTTGACGCCGCTGCTCGAAGGACTGAAAGTCTTCGCGCAAGGGCTCGCGCGTGATGCGCAGCCGCCGGTCGCCGGGCTCAACGAGGCGACGAAAGACGCTTGACCGGCGCCGGTGACAGGCCGCACGCGGCGCACAGGTCCGCGAACTGGCGGATGATGCGCTGCGTCGGCGCGCTCGCCGGCCAGTGCGGCACCGCGTCGATGCCGACCCAGCGGCACAGCGCGATTTCCCGGCCCGGGCATGCGTGCGCGCCGCGCGGCAGGCTCGCGACGAACACGTGATGGCGTTTCACGCTGCCGTCCACGTAGAAGAAATACGCGAGTTCGAGATCGACGAGCCCCGTTTCCTCCCGAAGCTCGCGATGCGCGGCGTCGAGCGCCGATTCGCCGCGCCGAATCACGCCGCCCGGCAGCGTCCAGCGCGACGACGGCCGTCGGGCGACCAGCAGCACGCGCTGGTTGCGATGGCAGATGATCGTTGCGCGTTCTTTCGCCAGCGGCGCCAGCGGCACCGCGCGAACAGGGAAATCGGACGGGTCGGGGGGCGTCATGCAGGGCAGGCGACGGGTGAATGAAAGATCCATTACCCGGTACAGCAACCTGCATTCCTGCTTCGCCGCCGCGCCTGCCGGCGCGTGAGCGTTTCGGGGCTGCGTGCCGGCGGGCGTCCGCGATTTTTCAACGGCTTGTCATTTATGCCGCCGCCTGTCGCGGCCGACCGCGCGCGCGGTGCGGCGCAATGCGCGGCTAGCGCGCGTCTTCGCGCTTGCGGGATGGTGCGCGATCCTGCGGCGTGCCGTTTTCCGGCTCGTCCGGCTTGCCTTCGGCGGGATCGTGCGCGCTGCGCGGCGGCGGCGTGGCCGTGCCGGGGCGTTTGCCTTCGGGACCGGGCGTGCTGTTGCCGCGATCTTCGTCGCGCGTGTCGGTGTCGAGTGAGGTCGAGCGTGTCATGGTTCGCGAGTCCTGTCGGGGCCGTCGAAACGTACGCGTCGCGCATCGGGCGTGCCGGTCGGCTGGAACCAAGCCGAACCACCTTGCCGGGCCCGCTGTTTGCTTGATCGCGCGCTTGAGGTCCGTGCGGGCAATGACGCCCGCGGCCGCCGCCCGGAGTCCCGTTCATGCCCGATGCGATCCTGTGCCCGTTGTCCGTTCGTGAGCGATTTGGCGTCGCGGTCCGGCGCGCGCTGACGCCCGGACCGCGCGGCACCGGCGCGCCTGACGCGTTCGTGTCGGCGGCGGCCGGTGCCGCCCTGTCGACGCCGCTGCACGTGCGCTGGCCGACCGTGGTCGCGCGCGCAGGCGATGGGCCGTCCGGTGGCGGCAGCGGCGCGGGCCCCGCGCCGGGCCGCAACGACGGCGAGCACCCGACCGACGCGCCGGGCGGCGGCGGTGGCGACGACCATCCGCACGACGATCGCGGCGGTCGCACCGGCGGAGACGGAGACGGCAACGACGGCGAAGGCGAACGCAAGCGACCCGGCAAGAAAACGCTGATCATCCTCGGCGCGGTGCTGATCGTGCTGCTCGTCGGCGGCCTCGTCTGGTGGCTCGCGACGCGCAACCAGGAAAGCACCGACGATGCGTACACCGACGGCAACGCGATCGCGGTCGCGCCGCACGTGTCCGGCTACGTGACGCGGCTGGCGGTCGACGACAACACCTTCGTGCGGCGCGGCGACGTGCTCGTCGAGATCGATCCGCGCGACTACCGCGCGCAGGTCGACGCGGCGCAGGCGCAGCTCGGCCTCGCCCAGGCCCAGCTGGATGCGGCGCGCGTGCAGCTCGACATCGCACGCGTGCAGTATCCGGCCCAGTACCGGCAAGCGCGCGCGCAGATCGAATCGGCGGAAGCCGCGTACCGGCAGGCGCTCGCCGCGCAGGCGCGGCAACGCGCGGTCGATGCGCGCGCAACCTCGCAGCAGGCGATCGATGCGGCCGACGCGCAGCGCGCGACCGCCGACGCGAACGTCGCGATGGCCCAGGCGCAGGCGCGCACCGCGAGCCTCGTGCCGCAGCAGATCCGGCAGGCCGAGACGGCCGTCGAGGAGCGCCGCCAGCAGGTGTTGCAGGCGCGCGCGCAGCTCGAGACGGCCAACCTGAACCTGTCGTACTGCGAAATGCGTGCGCCGTCCGACGGCTGGGTCACGCGGCGCAACGTGCAACTGGGCTCGTTCCTGCAACCGGGCACGTCGATCTTCTCGATCGTCACGCCGCGCGTGTGGATCACCGCGAATTTCAAGGAGTCGCAGCTCGAACGGATGCGCATCGGCGACCGCGTCGACGTGTCGGTCGACGCGTATCCCGATCTCGACCTGCACGGCCACGTCGACAGCATCCAGCTCGGCAGCGGCTCGCGCTTCTCCGCGTTCCCCACCGAGAACGCGACCGGCAACTTCGTGAAGATCGTGCAGCGCGTGCCGGTGAAGATCGTGCTCGACGGCCCGCTGCCGACCCGTCCGCCGCTCGGTCTCGGCCTGTCGGCCGTGCCGACCGTTCACCTGAAATGACCGGCCGCCGCGCCGCGGCCGGTGTCGACCGGAGCGATCCGATGCCCGATACCCGCACGTCATTCCCGTTTCGCGAGGCCCGCCGATGAACCGGCCGCCCGAGCGCAACGGCGCGTCCGGCGGCACATGGCGACCCGCCGCGAACCCGTGGCTCATCGCGATCGTCGTCACGCTCGCCGCGTTCATGGAAGTACTCGACACCACGATCGTCAACGTCGCGCTGCCGCACATCGCCGGCACGATGTCGGCGAGCTACGACGAGGCGACCTGGACACTCACGTCGTACCTCGTCGCGAACGGCATCGTGCTGCCGATTTCGGGCTTCCTCGGGCGCCTGCTCGGCCGCAAGCGCTACTTCCTGCTGTGTATCGCCGCGTTCACCGTGTGCTCGTTCCTGTGCGGCGTCGCGACCAACCTTGGCGAACTGATCGTGTTCCGCGTGCTGCAGGGGCTGTTCGGCGGCGGGCTGCAGCCGAACCAGCAGTCGATCATCCTCGATACGTTTCCGCCGGAGCAGCGCAACCGCGCGTTCTCGATCTCGGCGATCGCGATCGTCGTCGCGCCGGTGCTCGGGCCGACGCTCGGCGGCTGGATCACCGACCATTTCTCGTGGCGCTGGGTGTTCCTGCTCAACGTGCCGATCGGCGCGCTGACCGTGCTCGCGGTGATGCAGCTCGTCGAGGATCCGCCGTGGCGGCGCGACGCCGAACGCGGAATCTCCATCGACTACATCGGCATCGGGCTGATCGCGATCGGGCTCGGCTGCCTGCAGGTGATGCTCGATCGCGGCGAGGACGAGGACTGGTTCGGTTCGAACTTCATCCGCATCTTCGCGGTGCTGTCCGCGCTCGGGCTGATCGGCGCGACGCTGTGGCTGCTGCGCACGAAGAAGCCGGTGGTCGACCTGTCGTGCCTGCGCGACCGCAATTTCGCGCTCGGCTGCGTGACGATCGCGACGTTCGCGGCCGTGCTGTACGGCAGCGCGGTGATCGTGCCGCAGCTCGCGCAGCAGCATCTCGGCTACACGGCGACGCTCGCGGGGCTCGTGCTGTCGCCCGGCGCGCTGCTGATCACGCTCGAGATTCCGCTCGTGAGCCGGCTGATGCCGCACGTGCAGACGCGCTATCTCGTCGGGTTCGGCTTCGTGCTGCTGTGCGGCGCGCTGATCTATTCGCGCACGCTGGTGCCGAACATCGATTACACGCACCTCATGATGATTCGCTGCGCGCAGTCGCTCGCGATCGGCTTCATGTTCGTGCCGATTACGACGCTCGCGTACCTGACCGTGCCGCAGCGGCTCAACGACGACGCGTCCGCGCTGTTCACGATGTTCCGCAACGTCGCGGGCTCGATCGGCATCTCGGTGTCGACCGCGCTGATCCGCGAACGCACGCAGGCGCGCATGGCGCATCTGTCCACGCACATGTCGACGCTGTCGCAGAACTTCCAGGATGCGCTGCAGGAGAATGCGCGCGCGATCGGCGGGCTGACGGGCGCGCCGCCGTCGGCCGCATTGCAGACGGCCGGCGGGCGGCTGTACGAGACCTTCATCGCGCAAGCGACGATCCTTGCGTATATCGACGTGTTCGCGATCCTCGCGGTGTTCTGCGCGTTCAGCATTCCGCTGACGTTCCTGTTCTCGCCGGCGAAGGCCGCGCGCGCCGCGGGAGGGCATTGAGATGAACGCACGTCGGGACAACCGCAATCGCCGCGTGATTCGCAGCCTCGTGCGCCGCATGGTGACGATCTTCACCGGATGCGCGGTGGTCGCAAGCTGCACCGTCGGGCCCGACTACCAGCCGCCGCACGCGGACGTGCCGGACACCTGGCATGCGATGCGGGCGGACGGACAGGCGGCGTCTCCCGCGTCGGACGCGGCCGCACGGTCGTCGCCGACGGTCGACGCCGATCCCGATCCGCGCTGGTGGCGCGCGTTCGGCGATCCGCTGCTCGACCGGCTCGTCGAGCGCGCGGCGCACGACAACCTCGACGTGCAGGCGGCCGTGCTGCGCATCGCTCAGGCACGCGCGCAGGTTCGCGCGGCCGCCGCGCAAGGTTTGCCGGACGTGCGGGCGACCGCCAGCTATCAGCGCGAACAGCTCGGCCTGAAAGGCATCGTCGAGGAACAGGGCATCGACCAGCGCGTCGATCGTCTCGGCGCGCCGGGCTCGCCGCTCGACCGGTTCGGGCCGGGCACCGGCGCGCGCGTGCAGCAGGGCGCGCGTAGCGCGATCGATGCGCTCGAGGCGCCGGTCAACCTGTGGCAGGCCGGCTTCGACGCGTCGTGGGAGCTGGACCTGTTCGGGCGCGTGCGCCGCTCGGTCGAAGCGGCCGGCGCGCAGACGAGCGCGGCGATCGCGAGCCGCGACGACGCGCTGCTGTCGCTCGAGGCGGAGGTCGCGCAGACCTATCTGCAACTGCGCGGCGCGCAAGCCCAGCGCGCGCTGGCCGACGACCTGCAACGCGCGCAGCGCGAACTGCTCGACCTGACGCGCGAGCAGGCCGCGCACGGTCTCGCGAGCGATCTCGACGTGCGCAGCGCCGACGCGCGGCTCGCACAGATCCGCGCGCAACTGCCGCAGTTCGACCAGCAGATCGTGCTGCTGCGCAACGGTCTCGCGTATCTGGTCGGCGGCGCGCCGGGCGCGCTCGACGACTGGCTCGACGCGCCGCGCGCGTTGCCGGACGTGCCGCCGACCGTGCCCGTCGGCCTGCCGTCGACGCTCGCGCGCCGGCGCCCCGACATCCGCCGCGCGGAAGCCGAACTGCATGCGGCCACCGCCGACGTCGGCGTCGCGGTCGCGCAGTTCTATCCGGACATCTCGTTGACCGGGCAAGTCGGGTTGCGTGCGTCGCACGTGCGCGAGCTCGCGCACTGGTCGCACCTGTTCTATTCGTTCGGGCCGGCCATCTCGCTGCCGATCTTCTCCGGCGGGCAGCTCGTGTCGAACCTGAGGCTGTCGCAGGCGCGCCAGGCCGAGGCGGCGCTCGCCTACCGGCAGGCGGTGCTCGTCGCGCTGCGCGACGTCGACAATGCACTGGCCGTGTACCGCACCGACCAGGCGCGCGCGGCCGCGCTCGACGATGCGGTGAAGGCCGAACAGGGCGCGCTGGACCTCGCGCGCGATCGCTACCGGAAAGGCTTGTCGCCGTTCCTCGACGTGCTGGACGCCGAGCGGCAATGGTCGGAGGGGCGGCAGCAGGCGCAGCAGGGCGCGTTGCAGACGACGACCGATCTCGTCGCGCTGTACAAGGCGCTCGGCGGCGGATGGCAGGCGGAGCCGGGCACGCGTGCGAATCCGGATGCCGGTACGGCCCGCGCGCAATAGCCGCGAACGCACGCCGGACATCGCGGGCCCCGCTCGCGCCACGCCGCTCGCCGGCCCGCACGCGGCGTCAATCCCACGCGTGCTTGCTGAACTGATAGCCCTTGGAGCGGATCGTCTTGATCCGTTTCGGTTCGGCCGCATCGTCGCGCAGCTTGCGGCGCAGCTTCGAGATGCGACCGTCGATCGACCGGTCGAGGCCGTCGAACGCGATGCCGCGCAGCAGCAGCGTCAGGTCTTCGCGGCTGACCACCTCGCCCGCGCGGCACACGAGCGCCCACAGCAGGTCGAATTCGGTCGACGTCAGGCGCGGCGTGCTGCCGTCGGGAAGATGCACGCGGCGATCGGCCCGGTCGATCGAGAATTTGCCGAACACGTATCGCTGCGGCGAATCCGGCGCGGGCTCGCCCGCCGGCACGCGCGTGCGCCGCAACTGCGCCTTGATCCGCGCGAGCAGCAGCCGCGGCTCGACCGGCTTGCGGAGAAAGTCGTCCGCGCCGAGTTCCAGGCCGAGCAATTCGTCGAACGGTTCGTCGCGGCCGGTCACCATGATCACGATGCCGTCGTACTGCATGCGCGCCTCGCGGCAGATCTCGAAGCCGTCCTTGCCCGGCAGGTTGACGTCGAGCAGCACGAGGTCGGGGCGGTTCGCGACGATCGCCGGCACTGCGCCGGCGCCGTCGAACAGCGTGTCCACCTGGTAATGATGCTGGCGCAGATAGTCGGCGATCAGCGCGGACAGCGGGACGTCGTCTTCGACGAGCAGGATTCGGATGGGCATCGCTAAACGAAGGGGGCAAAACGGGAAGGTGGCGAGCGGTCAGGCCCAGTCCGAACGCGTCGTAGCCGAAGCGACGTGGATGATACTGCGCAACATTCCGGTGGAATGTGGCGAAATCTGAATCGTTCGGTGAGCTTAGCTATGGGCCAATCGCCGCCGCCGGGCGGCAGGTACGGGAAGCGCGAGGCGGGGTCGCGCGCGGGGCAGAAACGGTTCGGGGCGAGGGCCGGCGCGGCGCTCGCGACGTTGCGCGGCCGCGCATCCTTCAGACGAAAACGTTTGCGCCAGGCCGCGGTCGCGAACCGCGCTCGCACCGGTCAAACCCAGGCCAGGCAAGGTTAGTCGACATATCATTACAAAATATTACCGACATGGGCGGGTGCCGCTCCCTACAATCTGCGCAGCCGACTCGCGCGCATCGCGCACTGCGATGGCATCGTTTCCCGATCGTATCGACTGCCGGTTTCGACGACACGTCGAGCCATGTCGCTCGCGTGCGGAACCGGATGCGCGCGGGTCGGCGCGACGCCGCGCCGGCGCCTGACGGGCGGGCAAGCGGATGGTACGAACGATTGACGGGGAAATGAAATGACGCCGTTGCAAGTCGTCCAGCGTCTCGAGGCACTCACGCAGGCGATCGAAGCCGCGGTCGCGCGCGCCGACTGGAACGAAGCCGTCCGCGCGGCCGAGATGCGGTCGGCGTTCGTGCTTGCGCTTGCACCCGATCAACCGGCCGAGGTCGTGTCGGCGTTGATGCGCATGCAGGAAATCGATGTCCGGATTTCCACCATCGCGCGCGACACGCTGGAGGCGCTCATCGCGGAGGGCTGGACGGCGTTGCACGCGACCCGGTTGGCCACCCACGCGCTGAGGGTGCGGCAGCGATCGCTCGACGCCGGCGCCGCGGCCACGCGACATTGAAATTCGTTTCTGCAGGTGACGGGATGAGATTCAGAAAACGCACCAGTCACGTCGATGCGACACGGTGGTTCGCCGACGGCGACCATGAACGGGTAGAGCGCCGTGACGGGAAGTGGGCGGTCGCGACGCCGGAAGGCTGGCGGCCGGTGCAGCCGGGCGACTGGATCGTGCGCGATGAAGGCGGCAACTGCTGGCCGATGGAAGACGGCCTCTTCGTGCGTTGCTACGAACCGGCAGCCGACTGACGCGGCCGCCGGCTCGCCGCGCTTATCGGCTCTTGCGCGAAAACATCAACGAATCGGCGTCGTTGAACCGGATAAGCCGCGGCTCGCCGTAACCGGCTTTCTCCGCGACCCGGATCGATGCGACATTGGTCGGCGCGATCAGGCACACGCTGCGCTCGAACCGCTGCTGCGCGTCGAGCCATGCGAGCGCGGCCGCGAGCGCCTCGGTCGCATAGCCGCGGCCCTGCGCCCACGTCGCCAGCGCCCAGCCGGCTTCCGGCACGCCGCGGATCGGCGGTTCGATGTTCCGGTGGAAATCCGCGAAGCCGAGATCGCCGACATAGCGGCCCGACGCCTTTTCGCGAATCGCCCAGTAGCCATAGCCGAGCAGCGGCCACAGCCCGCGATACGCGAGCATGCGCATCCACGAGTCGCGCGGCGCGGACGGCTCGCCGTTGAAGATGTGCGCGACGACGCCGGGTTCCGCCCACATGGCGGCGAGTGCGTCGAAGTCGCCGAGCGGATGGCCTTCGAGCACCAGGCGCGGCGTGTCGAGAACGGGCGGGGACGAGACGGGTGGCATCGGGTGTCCGGAAAGAGGGGATAGTCGGGCGGCTAGACCGTCAGCACGTCGATGCCGCGCTGGCGCAGGTCGTCGACCACGGCTGCGTCGGCGCCCGTATCGGTGATCAGCATGTCGAGCTGCTCGACGCTCGCGATCACCGAGAGATTGCGCTTCATCAGCTTCGACGAATCGGCGACCGCGATCACCTGGCGCGAGATCTTCAGCATCTGCGCGTTCAGTTGCGCTTCGAGCAGGTGCGGCGTCATCAGGCCGATCTCGGGATCGAGGCTGTCGACGCCGAGGAACAGCCGGTCCGCGTACAGCCCCTGCAGCGCGACGACGGCCTGCGGCCCCGACAGCGAATACGAGTTCGGCCGAAGCTGCCCGCCCGGCATGATCAGGTTGATGTGCGGCGCGGCCGCGAGCAGCACGGCCACGTTCAGCGCATTGGTGATCACGTTCAGCGATTGCAGCTTCATCGCGAGGATCTGCTTCGCGATTTCCTCGGTCGTGCTGCCGGAGTCGAGCAGGATCGTTTCGCCGTCGCCGATCAGTGCGGCGGCGGCCGCCGCGATCCGCACCTTCTCCGCGTGACGGAGCTTCTGCTTGACCGCGATCGGCACCTCGTCGCTTTCGCGCAGCACCAGCGCGCCGCCGTGGGTGCGCAGCACCGCGCCGGCCGCCGCGAGCGCGTTCAGGTCGCTGCGCACCGTGACGAGCGAGATGCCGAACCGCTCGGCCAGTTCCTCGACGGTGACCTTCTCCCGCTCGCGCACCAGCTCGCAGATCAGGCGGCGACGTTCTTCGACAAGCAGCGGCGCGTGATCGACGGCAGGCGACGGAGGCACTCGGTGAGCGGGCATGTCCATTTCGGCAAGACAGGGAGCCGAAATGATATCAAAACCCCTGGCCGGGCTGGAGCGCATGCAAGGCCGGCGCGTCGAGCGGCATGCCCGCCAGCCGGGCCGCGTGGACCGCCGCGCCGACGTGGGGCCCGAGCCGCGGCGCGGTGAGCACCGCATCCGGCACGCGGCGCGCGAGCGCGTCGCGCAGCGGCTCGAGCACGCGCGCGCCGGCGTTGAACACGCCGCCGGAATACGACACCGGCAGCGGTTCGCCGGGCGGCCAGCCGAGGGTGCGCGCGACGCCTGCCGCGAGTTGCGCGAGCTCGTCGGTCGCGCGGTCGATCAGCGCGTGCGCTGCGGGGTCGCCCGCGTGCGCTGCATCGATCACGAGCCGCGACAGCTGCGCGAAGCGGCTGCGCACCGCGCCCGCATTCACGGCCGCGCACAGGTCGAGATCGTGTTCCAGCGCGAAGTGCGCGCGCACGATGTCGAACAGCGGCCCGCGCGCGGCGCGGCCGTCCGCCATCCGCGAAAACGCGGCGAGCCCTTCGCGCGCGAGCCAGTAGGCCGAGCCTTCGTCGCCGAAGACCTCGCCCCAGCCGCCGCAACGTGCGGCGCGGCCTTCGCGTTGCCCGTACGCGATCGATCCGGTGCCGGCGACGATGCTGATGCCGTCGCCGCCGGCCAGCGTGCCGGCCCAGCTGCACACCATGTCGTTGCCGATCCGGTAGCGCTCGCGCGCGAACAGCGGCGCGAGCAGGCCGTCGAGCTCGGGCAGCAGGCGGCTGTCCTCGCCGTACGCGGGCAGGCCGGCGAATGCGTACGCGACGTCGTCGCGCGCGACGTTCGCCGCGGCCAGCACCGCATGCACGCCGTCGGCGAGCAGCGTGCGCAGCGCGTCCATGCCGATCTCGAGGTAGTAGCTGGTGGTCGTTTCGTGGCGCGCCCGCACGCGGCCTTGACGGTCGATCACCATGAACGCGGTTTTCGTGCCGCCGCCGTCGATGCCGAGAAAGAGTGGAGTCATGTGGGCTGCCCCGCGTACGGATGAATGGTGACGCCGGCCACGACGCGGTTGACGGTGCCGGACGCGCTCGGGTTGTCGGGCGTGAGCCCGAGCCGCAGCGACGCGAGCAGCGCGAAACACTGCGCGAGCACCAGCGCGACGGGCGCGAGCGCGAGATCGGGCAGGCCGGGCGGCAGCGGCACCGTCAGGTCGTCGCCGGACGGTGACGGCGTGCCGGTGTCGCCCGCGTCGTCGGCCGGCGCGACGCCGACCGACAGTATGCCGGCCGCGCGGTTTTCGCGCCGCAGTTCGCGCAGCAGGTCGAGGTCGTAGCGGCGCGTATGCGGATCGCCGGACAGCAGCACGACGACGAGCGTGCGTTCGTCGAGGAACGTTTTCGGGCCGTGCCGGAAGCCGAGCGGCGATTCGGCCATCGCGACGATCAGCCCGTCGGTCAGTTCCAGCAGTTTCAGCGCGGCTTCGCGCGCGAGCCCGAGCAGCGTGCCGCTGCCCAGATACACGACGCGCTCGGGCAACTGCCGCACGTGCGCGGCGAGCCGCGACGCGTGGTCGCGCAGCAGCGTGCGCGCGGCGTCGGCCAGCGGCCCGACCGGCATGCCGGCCACGCCGAACGCCCAGGCCGCGCCGAGCAGCATGCCGCTGAAACTGGACGTCATCGCGAACGCCTGGTCGTGCGTGGCCTCGGGCAACAGCACGACGTGCGCGCGCGGATGCGTGCCGAGGCGGCGGTTCAGCATGCCGTCGGCCGCGCACGTGAACGCGAGGTGGCGGCAGCCGTCGACGAGGCGATCCGCCAGCTCGACGGCCGCGACGCTTTCGGGGCTGTTGCCGGAGCGCGCGAACGACACCAGCAGCGTCGGCACGCCCGGCTGCAGCGTGTCGCCGGGGTTCGCGACGATGTCGGTGGTGGCCACCGCTTCGACGCGGCCGCCGAAGCGGTGCCGCAGCGCGGGCGCGAGGCACTGGCCGATGAAGGCCGAGCTGCCCGCGCCGGTCAGGACGATGCGCAGGCGGGGATCGGCGAGCAGCGGCGCGAGAAACGCGTCGAGCGCCGCGCGCTGCGCGTCGACGACGGCATGCACGTCGGGCCAGACGTCGGGTTGCTGGGCGATTTCGCGTGCCGTGTGGGCGGCGTGGCGGCGGCTGAGGTCGGCGGGATCGAGGTCGAAAAATTCCATGAGCAGATCTGAGGAGAGTCGGTCACGCGGCACACGCGTGGAGATACGGACGGACGGCCGCGGCCGTGCCGTCTTGCAACAGGGCGCCGGCGCGCAGCGCGAGCCGTCCTTCGCGGACAGCCTCGTACTGGCGCGGCAGATGCTGGCTGACGAGCGTGAGCGGCGGCGGCGACGCATCGAGGCGCGCGAGCAGGTTGGCGCACGCGC
This sequence comes from Burkholderia sp. 9779_493, assembly GCF_015712215.1. Classification (NCBI taxonomy): domain Bacteria; kingdom Pseudomonadati; phylum Pseudomonadota; class Betaproteobacteria; order Burkholderiales; family Burkholderiaceae; genus Burkholderia; species Burkholderia sp. 9779_493. Next base: position 159,254 of record NZ_JACCQA010000014.1, on the reverse strand, counting down.
GTTGCACGACGGGATGGGTCCAGTAGTAGCGGATGCGGTCGCTCAGGCTGTACGCGAGATCGAGTTCGAGTTGCGCGCCGGCCGGGTAGTAGTCGCGCCAGTGCGCCGGTTCGTTGCGCATCACGCCGAGCACGGTCGCGATGAACCCGTCGTCGCCGCCGAGCCATTCGCGCTCGATCGCGGCCAGCGACCACAGCGTTTCGCGCATCGCGAAGGTCACGCCGGGGCCGACCTTCAGGATCGCGAAGTGGTCGCGCACGAGTTGCGCGAGGTTGTCGGGCGTCTGGTAATCGGTCGAATGCGCTTCAAACACGAGCGCGGGTTCCGTTTCGATGAATGCGCTCAGTTCACGCGCGTTGCCGGCGTCGTAGTCGATCACCTTGTGATGATCGAACTCGACGCCCGGCTGCACGACCATCGCGATCACGCGCGACCACGCATCGTCGAGGCCGGCGCGCGCGAACGCGTCGCGGTGCAGCGCGAGCGTCGAGCCGGCCGCTTCGGGCGTGGTGACCGCGACCGCGTCGAGCGTCTCGTGCGCACCGCCGGGCACCGGCACCTCGGTGCCGATCACGTAGACGGGCGCGTCGCCGCGCGGCGCACCGGCCGCCCACGCGGCCTCGGCGGCGCGGCACAGGCGCACCGCCCGCGCGGCGATCTCGGCTTCGGGCAACGGCTGCGGATCGTCCGCGCACGACATCGAGCAGTCGAGATGTAGCTTGCGGAAGCCGGCCGCCACGTACTGCGCGACCATCGTCTCGGCCTTGTCCATCGCGTGCGCGGCCGGCAGCCGGCGCCATGCGTTCGGGCCGAGATGGTCGCCGCCGAGCAGGATCGCATCGGGGCTCACGCGCTCGCGCGCGGCGATGTCGAATACGTGGCGACGGAAGTCGTGCGGCGTCATGCCCGTATAGCCGCCGTCCTGGTTGACCTGGTTGCAGGTCGCCTCGATCAGCGCGGGGCGTTCGCGCGCCGCGCATTCGCGCAGCGCGGCGGCGATCGCGACCGGATGCGCGGAGCACACGGACGGGATGCCGATCGCAGGTGTGCCGGGCGGCGCGTGACGCGACGATTGCTTGTGACGGCGGACGAGATCGAGCAGCGGGTTCATGCCGACTCCCCCGCCGTGTGGGTTGCCGCGGCGCCTTCCGGCTGCAGCGCGAGCAGCAGCGCGGCCAGCAGCGCCAGCGCGATGCCCGTGAGCTTGCTGCCGGTCGGCGTCGCACCGGTGACGATCATCGAGATCACCGACGTCAGCAGCGGCGCGCCCGCGTTGACGAGCGGCGACACGACGATCGCCTTGCCGAAGCGGAACGCATAGACGAGCGTCAGCGCGCCGATCGCATTCAGCACCTGGATCACGGCGGCGAGGCCCGGGCCGCCGATCCCGTAGTTGATCGTGCGGCCGAAGTCGGTCATCCACAGCGCGAACGGCACGCACAGCAGGCCCGTCAGCGCCATGTAGAAGAAGATCGATTCCGCGTCCATCGTCGCGTTCGCGATCTTGATGAAATACGCCTGCAGCCCCCATGCGACGAGCACCAGCAGCGCGAGCGCGAACCACAGCCCGAACCGCGCGGGGCCCTGGCCCGACTGGAAGTCGAACAGCGGCAGCGAGCACAGCGCGAGCACGATGCCGGCCACGCCGAGCTTGCCGGTGCGTTCGCGCAGCAGCAGGAACGACAGCGCGATCGTCAGCGCTGGCGACAGCGACACGATCGGGAACACGAGATACGGCGGCCCCGATTCGACCGCGCGGAACAGCAGCATCTGCCCGCCCGCGCCGAGCAGCCCGATCGCGAGCCCGAGCGCCAGCGAACGGCCATCGCACCGCACACGCCAGCCGGCGCGGCCGAGCGCGACCAGCGCCGGCGGAATCATCGTGAACGCCCAGACCACGTAGATCAGCGTGTCGGGGAAGCCGTGTTCGGCGGGCAAGCCGGTGAATGCGCCCCACACGCCCCAGAGCAGGGTCGTGACGAGCGCGTGAACGAGCCAGTTGTTTTGCATCGGTCGCGTCTTTCGAAGTGGGTTCTGATCCGTCGAATGCTTTCGTTTGATGCCGTGCAAGGCGAAATCGGAGGCGTTCGGCGGGCGAGCCCGACGACGTTCCAGCAGAAATCGGCAGAAACGTGCGTCGGGAGCGGCCAATCTATGAGCTTTCGATTTCTTTCGTTATTAGTGTAAACCACAAACGAAAGAAATCGAAAGATCGACTAGATTGCCGATCTGCGCGAGACGGATGCGTCGGCGCACGGCCCTTCTTCACGAGGAATTCCGTATGAACGCTTGCTTTTCCTTTCGATTTCCACTGCCTGCCCGGCGTGCCGGCAGCGCGGCGCGCTGCGTGCCGTTGCGTCGCGAGGTGCGTCCATGACCACCCGGCGCGCGTTCGTGCAGTGGCTGGCCGCCGGCGCGGCGAGCCCGATTCTGGTCGGCGTCGGCGTGCGCGATGCCCGCGGCGGCGAGCCGTCGCGCGTCGCGCTGCGTGACGACCGGCTCGTGATCGAGTTCGATCCGGCGATGCGCAGCCGGCTGGCCGTGCGTCGCGGCGGCGGCACGCGTGCGCTGACCCGCTTCGATGCGAGCGAGACGCTCGAGCAACTGATCGGCCCGGCGCCGGCGCCGACCTCGGACGGCCCCGCGCCCGACACGCGGCCGGTGCGCACGATCGATCGCTTCGCGCTCGTCGACGCCGTGCATGCGGACGTCTCCACCGCCTTCGGCGCGGGGCGGCAACTGCGGCTGGTGGGCCGGTCGGCGCACGGCTTCGAGAAGACGGTGCGCATCACGTTGCTCGACGCGCGGCCGGGCGTCGCGCTGCTCGACACGCAGTTCCGCAACGTCGGCACGCAGCCGACCGACGTCCGCGCATGGAACGTCGCCGCGCACCGGCTGCTGCCGGCCGCGGCCGGCGCGGGCGGCTACTGGACCTATTCGGGCGCGAGCCACGCGGACCGGCGCGACTGGGTGCAGCCGGTCAAGGCCGGCTTCGATCAGCGCAATTTCATGGGCATGAACGCGTCGGACTATGGCGGCGGCACGCCGGTCGTCGACGTGTGGCGGCGCGACCAGGGCATCGCGCTCGGTCACCTCGACATCGTGCCGCGCCTCGTATCGCTGCCGGTGAAGGCGGTGCGCGACGAAGTCTCGCTCGGCCTGCGCGGCGAGCAGACGGTCACGCTCGCGCCGGGCGCGACGCTCGATACGCCGACCGCCTTCGTGATGCTGCACGACGGCGACTATTTCGTCGCGCTCGATACGTACCGGCAGATGATGGGCGCGCAGGGTTTCCATGCGCCGCGGCCGCCGGCGAGCGCGTACGAGCCGATCTGGTGCGCGTGGGGCTACGAGCGTCAGTTCAGCCTCGACTACGTGCGCGCGACGCTGCCGAAGGTGCAGGAACTCGGCTTCAAGTGGGCGGTGCTCGACGACGGCTGGCAGCGGCGCACCGGCGACTGGGTGCCCGACCGCGCGAAATTCCCGGCCGGCGACGCGGACATGAAGGCGCTCGTCGACGACATCCATGCGCGCGGCCAGAAGGCGCGGCTGTGGATCGCGCCGCTCGCGGTCGCGCCGGGCAGCGACGAACTGCACGACCACACCGACATGCTGCTGCTCGACGCGGACGGCGCACCGCAGGCGATCACCTGGTGGAACAGCTTCTATCTGTGCCCGGCCTACGAGAAGACGCAGGCGCACATCGCCGCACTGATGAAGAAGGTGATCGGCGAGTGGGGCTTCGACGGCGTGAAGATCGACGGCCAGCACCTGAACGGCGTCGCGCCGTGCTACAACCCCGCGCACCGGCATGCGCGGCCGGAGGATTCGGTCGAGTACCTCGCCGATTTCTACCGCGTGTTCCATGACGCCGCGCATGCGATCAAGCCGGATGCGGTCGTCGAAGTGTGCCCGTGCGGCACCGCGTACGCGTTCCACAACATGCGCTACATCGACCAGGCGCCGGCGTCCGATCCGCTGTCGAGCTGGCAGGTGCGCCACAAGGGCAAGACGCTGAAGGCGCTGATGGGCGCATCGTCCGCGTACGCGGGCGATCACGTCGAACTGAGCGACGGCGGCCGCGATTTCGCGTCAGCGGTGGGCGTCGGCGCGGTGATCTCGACGAAGTTCACGTGGCCCGTCGATCCGAAACCGAAGGACTCGTTCCTGCTGACGCCCGAGCACGAGCAGGCATGGCGGCACTGGGTCGAGATCTACAACGCGCACCGGCTCGCCGAGGGCCGCTATCGCGGCGAGCTGTACGACATCGCGTTCGACAAGCCCGAGGCTCACGTCGTGGAAAAGGACGGCGTGCTGCATTACGCGTTCTACGCCGAGCGCTGGAGCGGCCCGGTCGCGCTGCGCGGCCTGCAGCCCGGCCGGTCATACCGGATCGTCGATTACGCGAACGGCAATCGCGAGGTCGGCCGCATCGCGCCGGGGCACGACGCGATCGCATTGCGCTTCGAGCATGCGGCGCTGCTGCGCGCCGAGCCGCTCGACGCGTGAGCGTCACCCCGCAACACCGCGTACCACCGCCCGGGCCACGTGTCGTCGCGCATCACCGGGCAACCGGCAGTTCCGCAACGCGCAGTTCCATTCGTCATTCCGATCCCTCCACTGGAGATGCTTCGATGAAAAAAATTGCACGCAACCTTTCCGGTGTCGCGGCGCTCGCGCTGTGCGCCTCGATCCTGCAGGCCTGCGGCGACGGGTCGTCCGATCCGTTGTCGGCGAAGGCCTTTGCCGCGTCGCCGCCGGCCGTGGCGGCGCCCGCGCGCGCCGCGTCGCACTGGACGCCGGCGGTGGGCGATACGTGGCAATGGCAGCTCAAGGGCAAGCTCAATACGTCGTACAACGTGGCCATCTACGACATCGACCTGTTCGATACCGACGCGGCGACGATCGCGGCGCTCAAGCAGGCGGGGCGCAAGGTCGTCTGTTATTTCTCCGCGGGCAGTTCGGAGAACTGGCGGCCCGATTTCTCGAAGTTCAAGGCGTCCGACCAGGGCAACGAGCTCGACGACTGGGAGGGCGAGCGCTGGCTCGACATCCGTTCGAGCAACGTGCGCGAGATCATGACGGCCCGCCTCGACCGCGCGGTGGCGAAGGGATGCGACGGCGTCGAGCCGGACAACGTCGACGGCTATGCGAACGACACCGGTTTCCCGTTGCAGGACACCGATCAGTACGCGTTCAACGTGTTCATCGCGAACGAGGCGCACAAGCGCAATCTGGCGGTCGGGCTGAAGAACGACGTCGATCAGCTCGTGGCGCTCGAACCGTCGTTCGACTTCGCGGTGAACGAGGAATGCAACGAGCAGAAGGAGTGCGACGGCTACACGGTGTTCACGTCGAAGAACAAGCCGGTGCTGAACGCCGAGTATGCGGGCAAATACCGGACGCCGAGCGGGCAACGCACGCTGTGCAATGCGGCGCGCGCGCTCAACATGCGCACGCTCGTGCTGGCGAAAAAGCTCGACGACAGCTACCGGTTCAGCTGCGACGGCGCCTGATCGAACCGCGCCCGTCGTGACGGGCGAACCTGTGTGACCGGTGTCCGCGCGCGCACGCTCCGTGCCCGGGCGTGCGCGCCGTGCGCATCGGATGCCGCGATCCGGCGCGCGATGCACGGCCGACGCCGCATCGACGTCCGTTCAAATCGATTCGCACTACTTATCCAACAATACGATGAAAAATTGCATGCTGATTGCAGGCGCTGCCGTGGCGGCCGCGCTTTCCGTCGCCGCGCGCGCGGAGGGTTCGGTCACGCTGTACGGCACGATCGATACGGGTGTCGCGTATCTGAACCACGCGGAAGCCGGGAAGTCGCGCGTATCGATGTCGTCGGGCGCGTTGTCGGCGAACGAATGGGGATTGACCGGCAGCGAGGCGCTCGGCGGCAACATGAACGCGATCTTCACGCTCGAGAACAATTTCGACGTCGGGACCGGCCAGCTCGACGGCGGCCGGCTGTTCGGCTCGAAAGCGTTCGTCGGCGTCGCGTCCGCGACGTGGGGCACGCTGACGCTCGGTCGGCAGAACGATCCGGTGACGGATCTCGTGCAGCCGATCACGGCCGACGCGTTCAGCGGGCTCTTCGCGCCGCCCGGCGACGTCGACAACTACGACAGCAGCGTGACGTTCAGCAACGCGGTCAAATGGACAAGCGCGGCGTGGCACGGCGTGACGGTTGCGGCGATGGTGTCGCCCGGCGGCGTGGCCGGCGCATCGGGGTCGGGGCTCGCGTATGCCGGCGCATTCGGCTATGCGGACGGTCCGCTGAGCGCGGCGGCCGGCTACCTGCACGTCGACAACGGCAACGCGCTCCGTTCGACGCGCGGCGCATCGTCGGCCGATTCGTTCTTCAACAGCGCGGTGAACCGCGCGTATGCGTCGGCGCGGTCGATCGAAGTCGCGCGCGCCGGGGTGCAGTATGCGATCGGCAACGTGACCGTCGGCGCGGCGTTCAGCTTCAGCGAATACCGGCCCGACGCGTCGTCGACGTTCATGCACGCGCAGCGCTACCGGAACGGTTCGGCGTTCGCGCAATGGCAGGCGCTGCCGTCGCTGCTGACGATCGTCGGCTACAACTTCACGTGGTCGGGCGGCGATTCGTCCGCGCGCTATCACCAGGTCAATGCCGGCGTCGACTATCTGCTGAGCAAGCGCACCGATCTCTATACGACGGTCGGCTACCAGCACGCGAACGGCTTCAACGGAACCGGGCCGGCCCAGGCCGTGATCGGGTCGTACAACGTCGATGCCGGCACGAATTCGCAGTTGCTCGCGATCGTCGGCATCCGGCACCGGTTCTGAGCCCGGTTGCCGGCGCGCGTTATTTGCGGCTTTTCAGGAAGGAGCGTCCTTCGGCCGTGATCGATGCGCCGGAGCGGCCGTGCGCGGGATGGCTGACGAACCCGGCGCTGACGAGTTCCCGCGCGATCGACCAGCCGAGCGCCGGCGCGTCGCGGCCGTAGCGAACATCGGCGAGCCGTTCGAGCGCCCAGATCGCGGAGGCCGACAGGTTGGGGGTGTTGGACGTGAGATTGTCGTTCATCGCTTCCTCGGGAAATGGGGTGTCGGGGTGGACGGCGCATGGCCGCGGGATCGGCGGCGCAGGCGTCAGCTTGCCTGCAGCAACGGCAGCAGCGCCTGCAGCGCGGCCTCCTCGTCGGGGCCGGTGGCGAGCACCTGGGCCGACGTGCCGCCGTGAACCTGCAGCGACGCGATCGCGCCGCCGTCTTTTGCGTTGCTGCTGTGCCCGTTCGCGATCAGCTGGATGTCGCTGTCGAAACGGCGTGCCGCGGCGACGGTCGCGTCGCGCGCGGCGCGGCCGCGATTGCGGTTCCATGCGGGGCCGATTTGAACGTACACAACGATTGCCACGATGCTGGAAAGCCTCCGGACAGGTGGGCGGGGCGGTGCGCGCCATGCACGGTTGCGCACGTGTTGCGGACATCGGACGGCCGGTATTCACGATTTCTCCCGCAGGGTCGCGGGCACCGGCCGGGCGGAGTGCGCGCGCCATCCGGCGCGAACATGCCGACATCCGCTGCGAAGGCGCATTCAAGTGCGCGGATTGTCGGGAAGTGCGTGATTATAATGCATCGGCCAGATCATGTGAATTGCATTATAATGCGGTGTGCGCCGATGCCGGCCCGCGGCGTTGCCGGCGGGCGTGTCGCCCGCATCCGGGCGCGCAACCTGCTCGCCCGGCATCATCGAACTCCTCCCCGAATGGAAGCCGCAATGAATGCCCCCGCCTGCCCGAAATGTGCAATGGAAAACACTTACCCGGACGGTGCGCTGACCGTCTGCGCGGACTGCGGCCACGAATGGTCGGCCGACGCCGGCGCCGAGGCCGGTGACGAACCGGCGGGCGACGTCGTCAAGGACGCGAACGGCAACGTGCTGTCGGACGGCGATTCGGTCGTGCTGATCAAGGATCTGCGTGTGAAGGGCTCGTCGATCACGCTGAAGATGGGCACCAAGGTCAAGAGCATCCGGCTCGTCGGCGGCGATCACGAAGTCGACTGCAAGACCGACATGGGCGGCTTCATGCTGAAGGCGTGCTACCTGAAGAAGGTCTGAGCGCGCGGTTCAGGCGACCGTTGCCTTCGCGTTTTCATCCGCCGCGTTTTCATCCGACTACCCGCACATGGCCGAGGATCGAACTTCCTATGACGCGTTCGTCAGGTTCCTGGCGACGCCGCTGAACGACGGCCGGCCTTTCGTGCTGCGGACGCAGCATGCGGTGTCGCTGCACTTCGATCATTTCGGCACGCAGAGCTTCATGTCGCTGCGCGATCCGATGCGGCTGGAGCTGGGTTATACGCGCGTGATGATGGGTTTCCTGCTGCTGCAGCCCGAGCCTGCACACATCTGCATGCTCGGGCTCGGCGGCGGTTCGCTCGCGAAGTACTGCTACCGTCACCTGCCCGGCACGACGATCGATGCGGTCGAGATCAATCCGGACGTGATCGCGCTGCGCGACGTGTTCAGGATTCCTGCCGATGATGCGCGGTTCAGCGTGGTATGCGCGGACGGCGCGGATCATCTGGAGCGGGCGGGCGTCCGGACCGACGTGATCCTGCACGATGCGTTCGTCGCCGACGGTATGCGCGGCCGCTGTGCCGGCCGCACGTTCCTCGACGCGTGCCGCACGCGCCTGAGCGCATCCGGCGTGCTAGCGATCAACTTCATGGACGACGATCCGGCGTTGCCGCAGCACCTCGAGCAACTGCGGTCGGTATTCGGTTCGTCGTATGCGCTGCTGCCGTGCGGCGACGACAACAACTTCGTCGCATTCGCATGGAAGGACGGCAGCCGGCTGCCGTCGTTGCGTATCCTGCTGGAGCGGGCGCTCGCGTGCCCGCAGGCCGGCGAACTGAAGCTGGCTGCCACCGCGAGGCGCATGAAGCACGGCGAGGGCATCGATCCGCGGCGGCTGGTCTGGCGCGCGCAGTCGCACGAACGTTGGGAGATCGGCGCGTAACGGTACCGGGCGGTACCGGGCCGGCGGGGCCGGTGCCGCGCGCGGCCGGTGCGGCCGCGCTTACTTCACGCGCTTGCCGATCGCGCTCCGGGTCTTGTACGTGACGCCGTGCCGGTCCAGATATTCGCGGATCAACTGCCGTACGACTTGCGACGGCGTAAGATCCTGCTCCGCGCAGAGCATCTCGAAGGCTTCCTTCTTCGCGGGATCGATCAGGACGGTCAGGCGGGCGGTTTTCGTTTCCATGACGGGGCGAGGGTGGTCGATATGTTAATCAAATTATAATCGATCCGCTTTCGGCGTTACCGCGCGCGAGCGCCGCCTGTCGCGCACGATCAGCGTTTGCTGCGCAGCAGCGCGAGCAGGTCGTCGATCACCGGCACGATGGCGAGCGTGACGAGCACCGCGGCGAGCGGCACGGTCGACACGTAGCCCACGCGCTTGAAGCCGATCGCGCCGGCCAGGCCGCCGACGAAGAACGACGAGAGCATCGTCGCGTGAATCCGCAGTTTCGAGCGGTTGGCGATCACCGCGTGCGCGTCGACGTCGATGGCCGACCGGTTCCAGTAGAACAGCTTGCCGAGCTCGATGCCGAGGTCGGTCACGATGCCCGTCATGTGCGTCGTGCGGATCTCCGCGCCCGACAGTTTCGTGATCGTCGCGTTCTGCAGCCCCATGATGAAGCACAGCAGCGTCACGGTCACCGGCACGAAGAAGGTTTCCCACAGGGCCAGATGGCTGCCGAGCAGCCCGAACAGCAACAGCAGCGCGGCTTCGATCAGCAGCGGCAGCATGAACTGGCTGTGCAGCCCGCGGCGGCGCCCCCAGTTGACGAGGACCGCCGAGCACGCGGCGCCGATCAGGAACGACCCCAGCGAGCTGATGCCGGCGAGCGCGAGCCGCACGTCGCCGAGCGCCGTCTGGTCGGCGATCGCCGACACGATGCCGCTCATGTGCGACGTGTACTGCTTGACCGCGAGAAAGCCGCCGGCATTGGCCGCGCCGGCGACGAACGCGAGCGAAAACCCGAGCTGGCGGTTCGCGGTCGCGCTGCGGTGTTTTCCCGTCAGGTTTCGAAAGTACTGCGCTGGCATAAGGGTGTCGCTCGATCGTCGCGGATTCGCGGTCACAGGCCGAAACCGGTGCCGGACGTCGTGACGGGCACGCCGCTTGCACCGGATACCGGGGCTGTCGAATCATGTGATGAACATGATAATGTCATTATCATACTCTGTTGGCCGGATGGTGCTTTCAGTACAATGATGGAAGGCGCCGCCGGCTGGCTGTTTCGCCGCTGCGCGGCGCGCGCTTGCGATTCCCTTCTGCCCACCGCTTCATGACCCCGATCAAGTTCATCCTGCGCTACACGGCGATCCCGTTCACGGCCATCGTCGCCGTGGTGATCTGGACTGTCATACCATCGTCGAAAGAGATCGATGCGAGACAATATGCGGCGCTGTCGCGCGCGTACGCGAGTTTCCCGCTGCCGTTCCGGCGCGAGATCTCGGACACGATGGAGCACGGCACGATCAACGACCGGCGCTATCAGGCGCTCGTGCGCGATTCGCTGGGCAACGGCGTCGCGCTGGACTGGCCGGCGTCGGGCGTCGGCGGCGTCGCCGACGAGCGGCAAAAACTGGCCGAACTGATTCAGGCCGATTCGGATCTTCAAAGGCAACGGCAATGAAAACCCTGCTGGTTTCTGTGGCATTCGCGATGATCATCGCGAGTTTGATCTTCGCGCTGTACTTCATGAATCACGATCGCGGCAAGTCCAAGCGGATGGCGTGGTCGCTCGCCGCGCGCGTCGGGTTGTCGGTCACGCTGTTCCTGTCGCTGCTGATCGCGTACAAGCTCGGCTGGATCGAACCGACCGGGTTGCCGATCGGGCGCTGACGCGCGATTGCCGCGCGGTTCGATCCCGCGTGATCGCACCGAAGTGGACTTGACGGCGAGAACCGGTGGTCGATCAGCCCGTGACGGCGGTTCGACGGGGGCAGGCAGCCGTCATGCGAGCGCGGTGAGGGTTGGGGCGATGACCGCGCTGCCGGGCAGCGTGGGCAGTGCGTCGAGGAGCGACGCGGTATACGGGTGCGACGGCGCGTCGAATACCTGCGTAACCGGCCCGCTTTCGACCACGCGGCCCCGCCGCATCACGAGAATCCGGTCGGCCACGTGATGCACGACGCCCAGGTCGTGCGAGATGAACAGCATCGCGGTGCCGTGTTCGGCCTGCAGATCGGCGAGCAGGTCGAGCACCTGCGCCTGGATCGACACGTCGAGCGCGCTGACCGGTTCGTCCGCGACGAGCAGCGCCGGGTTGGACGCGAACGCGCGCGCGATCGCGACGCGCTGGCGCTGGCCGCCGGACAATTCGCGCGGGTAACGGTCGAAGCACGCCGCGCCGAGCTGCACTTCGTCGAGCAGTTGCAGTACGCGGCGGCGGCGTGCGTCGCCGTGGAGTCCGGCCACCTCGAGCCCTTCGCCGATGATCCGGCCGACCGAATAGCGCGGATCGAACGAACTGTACGGGTCCTGGGCGATCAGTTGCAGCCGCGCCCGGCGGGTGCGCCGCGCGGCTTCGGGGATGCCGTTCCATGGCCGGCCGTCGAGCGTGACGGTGCCGGCGTCGGGTTCGACGAGCCCGAGCACGATGCGCGCGACCGTCGATTTGCCGGAACCGGATTCACCGACGATGCCGAGCGTCTCGCCGCGCGCGAGGGAGAACGACACGCCGTCGACGGCGGCAGGCGCATCGCGCCCGCCGTAGCGTTTCGTCAGCGCGTCGACGGCCAGCACCGGCGCCTGCGTGTCGATGCGCTTCGGCGGCAGGGGCACGCGCTCGGCGCTCGCCAGCCGGAACCCGCGCGACGCGGCGGTGGGAATTGCCGCGAGCAACGCACGCGTGTACGGATGCGCCGGTGCGCTCAGCACGTCGCGTGCCGGCCCCTGTTCGACGACCTGGCCCGCGCGCATCACGAGCACGCGGTCGGCCAGATCGGCCACGACCGCGAGGTCGTGGCTGATCAGCAGGATCGCGTCGCCGGCGTCCCGGCGCGCACGCAGCAGCGACAGGATCTGACGTTGCACGGTCATGTCCAGCGCCGTGGTCGGCTCGTCGGCAATCAGCAGCGACGCACCGCCCGCGATCGCGGTGCCGATCAGCACGCGCTGCCGCAAGCCGCCCGATAACTGATGCGGATACTGCGGCAGCCGCCGCTCTGGATCGTCGATGCCGACCGCGCGTAGCAGATCGGCGCTGCGCGCGGCGACATCGTGCCGGCGCGTATCGTGCAACGCCTCCGCGACGAGGTCGCGCACGCGCCACAGCGGGTCGAGCGACACCAGCGCGTCCTGCAGCACGTAGCCGATCCGGCGGCCGCGTATCGCGCGCCAGTCGCGCTCGCGATGGCCGCGCGCATCGATGCCGGCGATCTCGAACCGGGCGGCATCGATCACCGCGTGCGGACCGCTCAGTCCGACGAGACTGCGCGCGGTGACCGACTTGCCGGAGCCCGACTCGCCGACGAGCGCGACGCATTCGCCGGCATGCACGGCCAGGTCGAGCGGGCCGACGACGGGCTGGGTGCCTCGCGGGCCGCGAAACCCGATCGTCAGACGCTCGATGCGGACCAGCGGCACGGCGGCGTCGGTCGTTGCGCTCGCAATGGTATCGCGCGTGCTCATGCTGTCTCCCGGTGCTCGAAGCGCGCCTGCCAGTAGCCGCCGAGCGCATTCACGGCGATCACGGCCGCGGTGATCGCGAGGCCGGGCCACACCGCGATCCACCACGCGTTGTACAGATAGTTGCGGCCCTCGGCGAGCATCAATCCCCATTCCGCCGCGGGCGGCTGCGGCCCCATTCCGAGAAAGCTCAACCCCGACGTGCCGATGATCGCGGTGCCCAGCCCGATCGTCGCGAGGACCGGCACCTGCGCGATCGCATGCGGCAACACGTGCCGCCACACCAGTACCGCCGGCGCGAGGCCGAGGGTGCGCGCGTGCTCGACATAGCCGGACGCCGCGACGACGAAGGTTTGCGCCCGCACCACGCGTGCGAAGCGCGGTACCGACGCGACGCCGAGCGCGAACACGAGGTTGACCGCGCCGGGGCCGGTGAACGAGATCAGCATCAGCGCGAGCAGCAGGTCGGGGAAGGCGGACACGACGTCGAGCACGCGCGTGATCAGCTCATCGAGCCAGCCGCGCGCGAGACCGGCGCACAGCCCGAGCGCGGTGCCGAACAGTGTCGCGACGCCGATCGCGGCCGCGCTGATCGACAGCGAGTAGCGGGCGCCATGCACGACTCGCGAGAAGATGTCGCGGCCGAGCTGGTCGGTGCCGAGCCAGTGCTCGGCGCTGCTGCCGAGCTGCGCGGACAGCGGATCGGCCGCCAGCGGGTCGTAGTGCGCGAGCCAGCCCGGTGCGACCACGGCGATCGCGTTCAGCAGCAGATACACGGCGGCGAGCGCGAGGCCCGGATGGCGGCGCAGCCAGCCGGCGGCGGCGAATGTGGCGGGCGTGCGCAACGTGAAGTCGATGGGCGTGGACATCGAAGTCTCCGGTTCAGCGCGCTGCGCGGCGGTCGCGCAGGCGGGGATCGATCAGCAGGTACAGCAGGTCGACGGCCGTGCTGAGCGTGACGTAGATGGCCGCCGACAGGATCGCGATCGCGAGGATCACCGGCATGTCCTTCGACAGCACCGCGTCGACCGTCACCTTGCCGAGGCCCGGCCGGCCGAACACCTGCTCGGTGATCACCGCGCCGCTCAGCAAGCCGCCGACGAGCCAGCCGGCGAGCGTGACGGCCGGCAGCGCCGCGTGGCGCAGCGCATGGCGCACCCGCAGCGCGAGCCCGCCGATGCCCCACGAACGCACCGTCAGCGCGTACGGCTCGTCGAGCGCGCGCTCGATGCCTTGCCGCAGCACGCGGCCGATCACCGCGCCCTGCGCGAGCCCGAGCGACAGCGCGGGCAGCACGAGCGACGCGAAGCCGCGATCGCCGGCCACCGGGAACAGCTTCAGCGTGAAGCTGAACACGAACAGCAGCATGATGCCGAGCCAGAACGACGGCGTCGACGCGAGCAGCAGTTCGACGCCCGATGCGGCGCGGCCGGCCCAGCGTCGGCCGGCGGTCAGTACCGCGAGGCCGACCGCGAATACGATCGTCACCACCAGCGCCGCGCCCGTCAGTTTCAGCGTCGGCCATAGCTGGCCGAGCACGAGCGGCGCGACGTCGGTGTTGAGGATGTACGAGCGGCCGAACTCGCCGTGCAGCACGCGCCACAGGTAATGCAGGTATTGCAGCGCGAGCGGCTCGTCGAGCCCCCATTCCTGGCGGATCGCGGCCTCGATCTCCGGCGTACTCAACTGCTCGCCGATCAGGATGCCGACGATATCGCCCGGCGCGAGATGCACGGCCGCGAACGACAGCGTCACCGCGGCCCACAGCACGAGCGCGCCGGTGGCGAGCCGCGTCGCGACCGGCGAATGCAGCCAGCGGCGCCACGCAGCCGGCGGCGCAGCGGCAGGCCGCGCGTCCGGGACGGCGACGAAAGCGGACGACGGACGGTTCATGGTCGATTCTCCTGTCGGGGCGGCGCGATGGGCGAGGCGAAGCAGGCCGGCACGCGTCGGCTTACTTCTTCACCCACACGTCGTACGGGTTCTCGGGCATCTGCGCGAACGAGCGGAAGCGCAAGCCCTGGACCGCCTTCGCGGCGGCGATCTGGTCTTCCGGCTCGTACAGCGGCAGCGCGTACGCCTGTTCGTTGATCGCGAAGCGCTGCAACTCGCCGTACAGCCTCTTGCGCTCGGCGACGTTCTGCGTGCGCGCAGCCGCCTGCAGCCAGCGCGTCAGCTCGGGCGCCGCCGCACGGCTGTAGTTCAGCGCGCCGCCGCGATCGACGGGCAGGTAGTGGCCTTCGATGTCGATGCCGTCCGGCGGCGTGTTCGAGTTCGCGATCGAACCGAACTTGCCGCTCTTGCGCGCCTCGACGTACGTGCCGTCGTCGACGTACTGAATCTTCAGGTCCACGCCCAGTCGTTGCCGCGCTTGTGCCTGCAGCGCCTGCAGCAGCACGTCGCGCTGGTCGCGCACGGTCGCCTGCGCCTGGACGACCGCGATCGTCAGCCGTTCGCCGTGCTTCGTGCGATAGCCGCCGCTGTCGCGCGCGCTCCAGCCGGCTTCATCCAGCAACTGGTTCGCGAGCTTCGGGTTGTTGCCGTAGGTCTTTTCGATCGACGCGTCGTAGAACGGATCGATCGGCGACGTGATGCCCCAGGCGCGCGTGCGCTCGCCGCGGTAGATCGACTGCACGATGCCGGTCGTGTCGAGCCCTTCGAGCAGCGCGCGGCGCACCTTCACGTCCTGCGTCGCGCCGTAGCCGACGTTCAGGAACAGCGAGTACGGCGTGCCGGTATTGAGCGCGCGGCGGTAGGTGAAATCGGCGTTCTTGCGGATCAGCGCGGCGTCGTTGCCGGACACGCCCTCGATCACGTCGACCTGGCCGGACAGCAGCGCGCCGGTGCGGACCGACGATTCGGGCAGGAACCGGTAGACGACCCGGTCGAGATACGCGGGGCCCTGGTGGCCCGCGGTCGGCGGCGCCCAGCGATAGTCGGGATTCTTCGCGAACTCGATTTCCTGGCCCTTCACGTAGCGGCGCAGGATGAACGGGCCGGTGCCCGCGATGTCGGGGCCGCCGGATTTCAGGCCGGGCCGGTCGAACGCGTTCGGCGACAGCAGCGGCAGCCGGCCCGCGAACGTCAGGAACGGCGCATACGGCGCGTCGAGCGTGATGACGACGGTGTGCTCGTCCGGCGTCTTGACGTCGGCGACGTGCGAGATCAGCCGCGCAAGCTGGCTGCCGGCCGCATACGACAGTTCGCGCGCGTTCAGGAAATTGCGGGCGACGGCCTTCGCGTCGAACGGCGCGCCGTCGGTGAACTTCACGCCGTCGCGCAGCGTGAACGTGTAGGTCTTGCCGTCGGCGGAGACCTTGTAGCCGGTCGCGAGCCACGGGACGTAGCTGCCGTCGGGCTTCTGCGCGAGCAGGCTTTCATACGCGTTGCGCAGCAGCAGCTCGACCTTGTCCTGGCCGTTCAGTTGCGGGTTCAGCGTGCGGGGCTCGGTTTCGACGCCCCAGGTCAGCGTGCCGCCCGCGACGGGCGCGCCCTGGGCGAACGCCGCATGCGGCAGCGCGAGCGCGAGCAGCAGCGCAGCCGATACGGTGCGGCGCGACGCGCGCGGCGTGGAATCCGGAAATGCGAATGTCATGCGAGAAAGCCTTTTACGAGGTGGATAGCGGTGGATGCGGTTCGCGTCGTTTATGTGGGCCGGCGCGGCACGTCACGTCATGCGTTCGCGTGGATGCGCTCGTGGTCCCGGGCGGTATCGTCCGCTGTCGGGGCCGGGTAGAGATCCGGGATCAGGATTTTTCTCAGCCAGACGAGCGGCGTGCCGAGCGCATTCGTCGAGTGGTCGAACGGCTGATAGCCGCTGCGCTCGTAATACGACGGCAGCCATGGATGGTTGGTCGCGGTCGCGAGATACGTCGCCGGCGCCTTCACCTGCGACGCCAGGAACTGCGTCTCGACGTGCGCGATCAGCGCGTGTCCGAATCCCTGTCGTTTGAACGCGGGCGCGACCGCGAACCAGTGCAGGAACGGATAGGGCGTGCGATGGCGTTCGCCGGATACCCACGGAAACCGCACGGTCAACGTGGCCGCGAGGGCGGTACGGCCGTCGGGTGTCGCGTGTTCGAGCACGAACGTCGTTTCGCGCGCGATGGTCTGCGCGACGCGTTCGATCGGCGAGCGCGTGATCGTGAAGTGCACGCCCTGCGCCGCGAGCGGCGCGTAGGCGTTCTGCAGCAGCGCATAGACGGCCGGCACGTCGTCCGCGCCGGCGATGCGGATCGTATCGGTCATGGCGCGGTGCCTTCGAAGTGCGGTTGATGCGTGGTCGTGCGCGCGTTCCACCCGTCGCGCGCCGTCGCGGCGTCGTGATCGTCGGCGGGCGCGCCGGCCAGCAACTGCAGCGACGCAATCCGCGGTGCGGCATCGGCGAGTGGCGTGTCGACGACGAATTCGGCAATCCCGTGACGACGATGCAACGCGTCGAACTCGCGCAGCACGTCGTCGCGCGTGCCGTGCACGATGCGCGTTTCGCGCGGGTCGATCCGGTGCGGGCCGCCGCCGGCCTGACGGATGTACGCATGTGCCTGTTCGACGCTGCCGACGTTGACGGCCGGCGTGTCGCCCACCTGCACGCGAAAGCCCTGATGGCCGCTCGCGAGCCGCGCGGCCGCGTCGCGGGTGCCGGCGACGATCGCGGAGACGGCCAGCAGCGGCGTGCGGCCGCCCGACGCTTCCCGATAGGTATCGAACGTTCGCGCCAGATCCGTTGCCGATGCGTTCAGGTGCGACGCGTAGACGAACGCCCAGCCGAGCCGTGCGGCGAGCGTCGCGCTTTCCGCGCTCGCGCCGAGCAGGAACGGTTGCGCGGGCGTTGGCGGTCGCGGCGTCGCATGCAGCGTGGCCGCATCCTCGCCGGTCGCATCGGTTGTCGCATCGTCACCGTGGAGATGGCGATTCAGCGCGTGGGCCAGATCGGCGAAGGGCGCGCGTCGCGCCGGATCGTAGCCGTCCTGCAGCGCGCGCGTCGACAGCGGCAGGCCGCCCGGCGCCTTGCCGATGCCGAGATCGACGCGGCCGGGCGCGAGCGACGCGAGCAGGTTGAAGTTTTCCGCGATCTTGTACGGACTGTAGTGCTGCAGCATCACGCCGCCCGATCCGACCCGAATGCGCCGCGTCTGCGCGAGCACGTGCGCGATCAGGATTTCCGGCGACGGGCACGCGAGCGCGGCCGTGTTGTGATGCTCGGCGAGCCAGTAGCGGTGATAGCCGGCCGCATCGGCGAAGCGCGCGAGCGAGACGCTGCGCGCCAGCGCGTCGGCGGCGGTTTCTCCGGGCGCGACGGGGCTCTTGTCGAGCACGCTCAAGCGGAACGGCAACGCGGACAAAGCGGACGAATCGGTGTGGGAGCGGATGGCGTCGAACGTCATGATGAAGCGATCGGCGCGGGTCGAAACGGCCGGATCAGCGGGTTTGGCATGCCGAATTATTTTGCGTCGTCGTTCGCACGGTCAAACAATCAAGAAGAATATCGAAAGCCGAAAATATTCGTTCCGGCCGACCGGGGGGCTTGCGTTATGGTCGTTGGCTGCGCGCCTCGCGGCGCGTGCGTGGAGCCTGCCCGACGATCTCCGGCGCGAGTACGCTCGCCGTCGCGATGGCCGCAGGCATGCCCCGATTCTCCGACCGAACGGAATCACGAGGAATCCGAATGAACGAGCAACGCGAACGACGTACGGCCTTCACGACGACCGGAGCCGCGTCATGAGCGGCGCACGCAGACGGCTCAAGACGCTCGTCGGCGCGGCGAGCGTGCTGTACGCGCCCGGCGATGCGGATGTCGGGCAGGGCGTGCGGCGCGCGGCGTCGCTCGCGCGCAAGGCGGAAGCCGAGAAGATCACCGGCCTCTTTACCGCCGATCTGCTGCAGGCCGATGCGGCCGGCCTCGCCGGGACCACCGGCAGCCAGGAGCCGATCGTCGCGCTGGCGGCGCTGAGTCAGGCGACCTCGGCCATCGGGCTCGTCGCGACCGTGTCGACGACGTATCACCATCCGTACAACCTCGCGCGGCTGATCGGCACGCTCGATCACGTGAGCGGCGGCCGCGCCGCGTGGAACGCGGTCACGTCGTCGGTCGGCGAGGAGAATTTCGGCGATGCCGCGCTGCCCGACCCGGAGCAGCGTTATGCGCGCGCGGCCGAGTTCATCGAGGTCGTCAACGCGCTGTTCGATGCGAACCATCCGCGTGCGACGCGTCGCGGGCCGGGTGGCGGCATCTCCGTCGATCCGCTCAAGCTCGGCGCGATCGACTATCGCGGCGCGCATTTCCAGGTACAGGGGCCGTTGAACGTACCGCCTTCGGCGCAACGGCGGCCCGTGCTGTTTCAGGCGGGGCAGTCGGCAGGCGGCGTGGCGCTCGGCGCGCGGTATGCGGAAGTCGTCTACACGTCGCAGCCGACGCTCGACGATGCGCGCGCGTTCGTCGCCGAGCTGCACCGGCAGGCGGCTGCATTCGGCCGCGGCGACCGGCCGCCGCTCGTGATGAACTCGTTTCATTCGGTGATCGGCGAATCCGATGCCGACGTCGCGCGGCGCTTGCGCGACAAGCATGAGCGCATCGACTACGAACAGGGCAGGCTGAAGCTTGCCGACATGCTCGGCGGCGGTGTCGACCTGCGCGGCCTGCCGCTCGACCAGCCGTTGCCGGCATCGCTGCTGCCGGCGATCGACAGCGTGCACCGCCGGCGCGGGCGCGTGGCGATCTTCGTCGGCTATGCGCGCCAGCGGCTGACGCTGCGCGAGCTGATCGTGCGTGCGCAGGAGACCGGGCACTGGTTCGTCGCGGGTACGCCGGAGCAGCTCGCCGATGCGATCGAAACGCGCTATCGCGCGGGGCTCGTCGACGTGCTGTCGCTGCACGGGCTCGGCCAGCCGGACCAGGAGGACTTGTTGCTCAACGGCTTGCTGCCCGAGTTGCGTCGGCGCGACCTGCTCGATACCGACTATGTGGGCGGCGATTTCCGCGCGAACCTGGAACTGCCGGCGTTGCGGCGCGAGGCCGTGGCGGCGTGAACGGATGACCCGCGCACCGGGCGAGGACGTTGGCCGGTGCGCGGCTCGGCGCATATCGCGCGATCAGATATCCATCGCAAAAATAACCATTTGGTACACGCTTCGGCGCGCATTACAGTCACGCCTCCTGCCGGCTGCCACGCCGGTCGTTCCGACGTTATTTCAGAAATGCGCCACATGAATCGTTTGATGCGTTCCAGGGTCCGCCGTGCCGCGGCCGCGCTGTTCGTGCTCGGCCTCGCGCCGGTTTCCCATGCGGCCCAGCCGACGTTGCGCGTCGGCATCGACGCCGAGTCGTACCCGCCGTTCTTTTCGAAGGACGCCGGCGGTAAGTGGAAGGGCTGGGAAATCGACGTGCTCGATGCCGCGTGCGGCAAGCTGAACGTGCGGTGCGAGCTCACCGACATCGCGTGGGACGGCCTGATTCCTGCGTTGCAGAACCGCAAGATCGACGTGATCTGGTCGTCGATGACGATCACCGGCGAGCGGCAGAAAGCCATCGATTTCAGCCGTGCGTATTACGAATCGCCGACGGTGTTCGTCGGCGCGAAAAGCGACCGGCGCCGCGTCGACTGCGCGGTGCCCGCGACCTTCAAGGGCAGCGTGATCGGCGTCGAGGCCGGCACCAACTTCTCCGCGTTCCTCGATGCCCGCTTCAAGCAGGACGCGCAGATCAAGGCGTTCGACAAGTTCGACAATGCGCTCGCGGATCTGGTGTCCGGCCGCGTCGACTACGTGCAGGAAGGCAAGGGGCTGTTCACGGCGTTCCTCGCGTCGCGCGACGGCAAGGACTTCGAGGTCAAGGCCACGTGCGCGGACAATCCGGTGCTGGGCCTCGGCATCGGCGCGGGCGTGCGCCATGGCGATGCGCTGCGCGGCAAGCTGTCGACCGCGATCGTGCAATTGCAGCAGGACGGCACGTGGGATGCGATCACCGCCCGCTATCCGAACCTGAAGGGCACGATCGAGAAGGGGCGTTGAGCGCATGGCCGCGGACGATTCGCTGCTCGCATTGCTCGCCTTCGGCGACGGCGGTTATGGCCGCGTGTTCGCGGGCGCGTTCGCGCTGACGTTCGGCGTCGCGGCCGCGTCGTTCTGCACCGGCGTGCTGCTCGGCATCGCCGGCGCGCTCGGCAAGCTGTCGCGATACGCGGCGCTCGTGTGGCTGGCGCGGCTCTACACGATGCTCGTGCGCGCGCTGCCGGAGTTGTTGTGCCTGCTGCTCGCGTTCTACGCGGTCGCACCGGCCATCGAGAACGCGTTGCGCGGCAGCCGCATCGTAGCCGGCGACTTCGCGTTCGACCCGTTCGTCGTCGCCGCGCTGTCGCTCGGTTTCATCCAGGGTGCGTATCTCACCGACATCTTGCGCGCGGCGCTCGTCAACGTGCCGGTCGGCCAGATCGAAGCCGCGCACGCGTACGGGATGACGCCCTGGCAGACGTTCACGCGCATCCGGCTCCCGGCCGCGGCGCGGCTCGCGCTGCCGGGCGTCGGCAACGTGTGGCTGAACGCGACCAAGGACGCGTCGTTCATCAGCGTGCTCGGATCGTTCACGGATCTGCTGAAGGCGAGCCAGCTCGCGGCCGGTGCGACGCGGCACTACGTCTTCTTCTATCTGGTCACGGCCGCGCTGTTCCTGCTGCTGAGCATCACGTCGACGGGCATTTTCGCGGCGCTCGAGCGGCATGCGAACCGCGGCACGAGGCGCGCGACGACATGATCTTCTCGCTGCCTTTCCTGCTCGACACGGTGATGCCGAAGCTGCTCGCCGCGGTGCCGACCACGCTCGCGCTGACGCTCGTATCGGGTGCGGCCAGCGTGCTGCTGGGCGTGCCGCTCGCGCTCGCCGCCGGTGCGCGCCATGCGCCGCTGCGCTGGTCCGCGCGCGGCTGGCTGATGCTGATCCGCGGCACGCCGCTCCTCGTTCAGCTCTATCTGCTGTACTACGGATTCGGGCAGATCGTCCCGCGCGAATGGATGCGCGACAGCTGGGCGTCGCCGCTGCTACGCGACGCGTTCTGGTACGCGATCGTCGCGCTGAGCGTGAACGAGAGCGCGTACGTGGCGACGATCCTGCGCGGCGCGATCGCCGGCGTGCCAGCCGGCGAGATCGAGGCCGGCCACGCATACGGGATGACCCGCGTGCAGGTGCTGCGCCGCATCGTCGGCCCGCGTGCGTGGCGGCTTGCGCTGCCCGCGCTCACCGGCGAGGCGATCCTGCTGCTGAAATCGACCGTCCTCGCGTCGACCGTGACCGTGTTCGACGTGATGGGCACGGCCAATACGCTGCGCTTCGAGACGTTGCGCGTGTACGAACCGCTGGCCGGTGCGGCGATCGTCTATGTCGTGCTGGTCGCGCTGCTGACCATTCCCGCCGCCCGCGTCGAGCAGCGCATCAATCGCTACCTGACGCGCCAGCCCGACGAACGGGTGCCCGCACGGCGCCGCCGCGCGTCGTCGGGCGCGTGGGCGGCCCCCAACTGATTCCTGCCTTGGTACCGATTTCGACGATGTCCGATCCTCGCCCCTTGCTGTTTTCCCTGTATGAACAAGCCAGCGTCGGCTGCGGCGGCGCGCCGAGCCTGTGGACCCATCCGGCCGACGAACGGCTGCGCGCGAATACGCTCGCGTTCTGGTCGAATCTCGCGCGCACGGCCGAGCAGGCCGATCTCGACATGCTGTTCTTCGCGGACGTGCTCGGCCTGTACGACGTCTATGGCGGGTCGGCCGACGCGGCGGTGCAGTGGGCGGTCGAGGCACCCGCGAACGATCCGATGATGCTGATTCCGGCGCTCGTCGCGCAGACCGAACGGCTCGCGTTCGGCGTGACGGCGAGCACGACCTACGAGCATCCGTTCGCGCTCGCGCGTCGCTTCAGCACGCTCGATCATCTGAGCAACGGCCGGATCGGCTGGAACATCGTGACGTCCTACCTGACGAGCGCGGCGCGCAACTTCGGGCTCGACCGGATGATCGGCCACGACGCACGCTACGCGCGCGCGGAGGAGTTCCTCGACGTCGTGTACAAGCTGTGGGAAGGGAGCTGGGCGGACGACGCGGTCGTCGCCGACAAGCACGCGCCGCGCTATGCGCGTGGCGAGCGCGTGCGGCCGATCGCGCACGAAGGCACGCACTACCGCGTGCAGGGGCCGCACGTCTGCGCGCCGTCGCCGCAGCGCTCGCCCGTGCTGATCCAGGCCGGCTGGTCGGGGCGCGGGCGCGCGTTCGCGGCGAAGCACGCGGAGGTGGTGTTCGTCGCGAAATCGAATCCGCACGAGATTCGCGCGGGCCTCGACGAGATTCGGCGGCTCGCGGCCGAACGCGGCCGCGCGGCGGACGACGTGAAGTCGCTGACGGTGCTGCGGATCGTCACGGCGCGCTCGTCGAGCGATGCGAAGGAGAAGTATCACGCGCTGCAGCAGCACTATCACCAGCACGCGCAACTCGTCAGCTATGCGGGCGACACCGGCATCGACATCGACCGCTATGCGGACGACGAACCGCTGACGACGCAGACGGAAGGCCTGACGTCCTACGTGGTGCGGCCGGACGGCAGCGGCAAGCCGCTCACCGCCGGCGACGTGCGGCGCAAGTTCGCGAGCGTCACGCGCGGCACCGACCTGATCCTCGTCGGCGCGCCGGACGAAGTCGCGGACCAGCTCGCCGAGCATGCGCGGCAGTCGACGACGAGCGGCTACATGATCAACCCGCTGATCAGCCCGGGCACGCTCGACGATTTCGCCGAACTGATCGTGCCCGAGCTGAAGAAGCGCGGCCTGTACCGGACGACGCCGGCGAGCGGCACCTTCCGTTCACGGCTGGGCGGCCGCGACCGCCTGCCGGACACGGCCTATGGCGCGTCGTTCCGGTTTCCCGTACCGGAAGCGGGCTGACCGGCCGACCAATGCCGAACGACTTTCATCGGAGGGGCGTGACATGAGCGATGACGTACTGTTCCTGCCGCAACTGCATCGTGCCGACCGGGATCTCTCGGCATGAATCGCGCGACGAACGAAACCATGGAGGCGACGCGGCGCGAAGCTCGACCCCGTCGATCGGCATCGCCGCCCGTCCTGAGCGCCACGGGCATCGCGAAACGCTTCGACGCGACCGTCGCGCTGGCAGCGCTCGACCTGTCGATCGGCGCCGGCGAAGTCGTCGCGCTGATGGGCGCGAACGGCGCCGGCAAGTCGACCTTCGTCAAGATCCTGAGCGGCGCGCTGCAACCGGACGGCGGCACGCTGACGCTGCGCGGCGAACCGTATCGGCCGGCGTCGCCGCACATGGCCAAGCGGCTCGGCGTCGCGACCGTGCACCAGTCGGTGACCGACGCCGTCGTGCCGACGCTGTCGATCGCCGACAACCTGCTGCTGGACCGGCTGTGTGACCGGGCGTCGCCGTGGCGCGCGCCGCCGGCCGCGCGGCGTGCCGCGGCGCGTTCGCTTGCCGAGCGGGTCGGGCTCGACGTCGATCTGGCGGCGCCGCTCGCATCGCTGTCGCTGGCCGACCAGCAGCGCGTGACCTTGGCGCGTGCGCTGGCCGGGCAGCCGTCGTTGCTGATTCTCGACGAGCCGACCGCCAGCCTGTCGGCGACGGAGGCCGAGCGGCTGTTCGAGCTGGTGGATGCGTTGCGCCGCGATGGCGTCGCCATCCTGCTGGTGTCGCATCGGCTCGGCGACTTACGTCGTATCGCGGATCGCGCGGCGATCGTCCGCGATGGCCGGATCGTCGCGGATCTGGCCGCGCCGATCGATTTCGACGCCGCGGTGGAAACGATGATCGGCCGGCCGTTGCCGCGTACGCGTGCCGTGGCGCCGGAGCGGGTCGCACCGGCCGAATCCGGGCCCGGATCAGGCTTCAGCGTGCGGCAGATCCGGCTGACGCCGACCAGCACGCCGTTCGACCTCGATGTCCGGCGCGGCGAGATCGTCGCGATCGCGGGCCCGGTCGGCGGCGGCAAGTCGCGCTTCGCGCGGACGATCTTCGGCGCGGTGCGGGCGGCCGCCGGCGAGATGACGCTCGACGGACGGCCATGGCGGCCACGTTCGCCGGCCGATGCGATTCGCGCCGGCGTATTCCTGGCCGGCGAGGATCGCTGGCGCACGTCGCTGTTTCCCGACAGCGTCCCGTTCGCGTCGATCGCGGGCACGATCGGCTTTCCGTTCCTGTCGCGCTGGTTCGCGGGCGGCGCGGTGCGCCGAGCCCGCGAACGTACGGCCGCCGCGGCCGCGATCGCGCGGTTCGGCATTCGCTGCGAGGGGCCGGACGATCGCGTCGCGCACCTGTCCGGCGGCAACCAGCAGAAGGTCGTGCTCGCGCGCTGGCACGCCGAGCCCGCGCGGCTGTTGCTGCTCGACGAGCCGTTCCAGGGCATCGATGCGGGCGCGCGCGCCGATATCGTCGATACGCTGCGGCGTCATGCGCATGAACGTGCGACGCTCGTGTTCGTCAGCGATCTCGAGGAAGCGGCCGAGATCGCCGATCGGATCGTGCGGTTCGATCGCGCGACGCTCGATGGCCTGTCTCCGATTTCTTCCATCGTGGGTGCCCACTCATGAAACCCGTGACTTCTTCTTCCGCCGTGCATCATGCCGCCCCCGTCGAACGATCGTCGCGCACGGGGCCGGCGCGCATCCGCGATGCGCTCGAACGGACGGGCATCCTGCTCGTACTGGCCGTCCTCGTGGTGGTGTTTGCGCTCAGGGAGCCTGCGTTCCTGAACGTCGACAATCTGTTCAGCATCCTGCAGGCCGTGTCGATCGTCGCGTTGCTCGGCGTCGGGGTGACGGTCACGCTCGCGGCCGGCGGTTTCGACCTGTCGGTCGGCAGCGTGGCCGCGACCGCGCAGATGGCCGCGAGCTACGTGCTGGTCGTCTGGCACGGCAGCGCGTGGGCGGCCGTGATCGCGTGCGTCGTGCTCGGCGTGGCCGCCGGGTTGTTCAACGGCTTGCTGATCACGCGGCTGCGCGTGCCCGACCAGCTCGCGACGCTCGGCACGCTGTTCCTGCTGGCCGGCCTGCAGTTGATCCCGACCGGCGGCCGTTCGCTCGCGACCGGCTCCGTGCTGCCCGACGGCACGGATGCGACGGGCGTGTTCCCCGACGCGTTTCTCGTGCTCGGCCGGCTGCGCGTATTCGACGTCGTACCGTTGCCGGTGCTGGTGCTCGCGGCCGTGACGGTGCTGGCCTGCATCACCATGGAAGCGACGCGCTGGGGCCGCGTGATCTATGCGATCGGCGGCAACGAAACGGCCGCGCGGCTGGCCGGTGCACCGGCCGCGCGCTACCGTGTCGCCGCGTATGTCCTGTCGGGTGCGATCGCGTCGCTGGGCGGCGTGCTGATCGCCGCGCGCGTGGGCCGCGGCGACGTCAGCGCGGGACACTCGCTGCTGCTCGACGCGGTGGCCGCCGCACTGATCGGTTACGCGGTGTGGGGCGCGAAGCGGCCCAACGTGTTCGGCACGGTCGTCGGCGCGGTGTTCGTCGGCGTGCTGCTCAACGGACTCACGATGCTGAACGCGCCCTACTATATGCAGGATTTCATCAAGGGCGTGCTGCTCGTGCTGGCCTTGGCGTTTACGTTCGGCATCGGTCGCCGGGCGGATGTCCGGGCGTGACGGGTGAGGTCGCCAAGCGTCGGCTCGGGAATGGACGGGTTCGAAGCACGCCCGGGCTGAACCATTTGTTATCCAAAGTAATATCGATTGCCGAATCGGTCGGTTTGAGTTCGCGTGCCGTGCTGATAGATTGAGCCGATATCGTCCTGTACGGAGACAGACACGCCATGCGCTCGTTGCTTCGCCGAAAGTCGCGCTTCGAACCGAAACTCGGTGCACTCGTATTGGGCGCCGCACTCGCGCTCGGTGTGCCCACCGCGCACGCCGGCCCGCTCAAGGGCGCGCCCGCGCCGTTCGACAAGGGCGGCGTGAAGATCGCGCTCGTCAACTACCTGTCGACCGGCGATTTTTTCCAGGCCTACGAAGCCGGCGCGCAGAAGCAGGCGCGCGCGCTCGGCGTCGATCTGCGCATCTACGAAGGCCGGCAGGACGCGGCCGAGCAGCGCGAGCAGATCCAGCAGGCGATCAGCATCGGCGTGTCCGCGATCATCGTCAATCACGGCTTGCCGGAATCGCTGAAGGACGTCGTTCAGCGTGCGCTGGACAAGGGGATCAAGGTCGTCGCGTTCGACGTCGATCTCGCCAATCCGAAGGTGCCGCAGATCGAGCAGAACGATCGCGACCTCGCGAACCTGCTGCTCGATCAGGCCGTGAAGGACAACGGCGACGCGTTCTCCGCCGGGTACGTGTACGTGGCAGGATTCGCGCCGCTCGACCGCCGCGATGCCGCGTGGCGCGATTTCAAGCGCGCGCATCCGAAGGTGCAGGAAAAGGCGCGCTGGGGCACCGTCGACAACCCGATCGCGCAATCGGTCGCGAACCAGGCGGCGGCCGTGTATCGCGCGAATCCGGACATTCGCGTGGTGTTCGCGCCGTACGATGAATTCGCGCGCGGCGCGAAGCTCGCCGCCGACGAGGCCCGGCTGTCGTCGAAAATCCGCATCTACAGCGCGGACGTGTCGACGGCCGACATCGAGGCGATTCGCGCACCGAACAGCGCGTGGGTCGCGACGGCCGCGACCAATCCGGCGGTCGTCGGCGCGGTGTCGGTGCGGGCCGCGGCGCTGCTGGTCGCCGGGCAAAACCCGGGCGCGCGCATCGCGGTCAAGCCGACGCTGATCACGCGCGACGATCTCGTGAAGAACGACATTCATACCGTGGCCGAACTCGGCGCGAAGTTTCCGGCGTTCCGCGCGAGCGACGCGGCAACCGCCCCCTGGATTCCGGCGATCGACTGATCGCCCCGGCACGCAGCGAACCGATCGGTCGCGTGCGTGCCGCTTACCCGTGACTTGACCATGACGACCCTGAACGACTATCTCGCCCACAAGCGCGATGCGTGGCACGCGAAGCAGCAGGCTGCCCGCAACGATCCCGATTTCAAGGCGACGCCACTGAAGGCGACCGTGCGCGCGCTTGGCCGCAGCGGTGTGCGCGAGATCCGGATCCGCGACTTCCAGGTGATCAGCGACAGCCCGCCCGATTTCGCGGGCTACAACCTCGGGCCCGCGTCGCCGGAGCTGCAGCTCGGCGTGCTCGGCAGTTGCCTCACGCACATCACGTTGATCCAGGCCGCGGAGCGGGGCCTGAAGATCGATGCGATCGAAGTCGAAGTCACCGGCGACCAGCATCCGCTCGCGCAGCAGCCGGGGTTCGAGCATGTTCCGGTATTCCCGCACAACATCCGCTATACGCTCGACATCGTGTCGCCGGAGCCGCCGGAGACCATCCGCGCGTTGCATCAGGCAGTCGAAGCGGTGTGCCCGATCTTCAACCTGCTGAGGCTGCCGCAGCACATCGACGGGGAATTGCGGCATACCGGCGGCAGCGCACCGGCGCAGTGATACGCGGCCGAGTTTTGAAAAGAAATCGGTGCATTGTGATAAGAATACTTATCCCGACGATCGTGATACGAATGCATGGCGTTGACGGAGTCGCGCCATCACGAGCCCGACGAAGGCAGTCACGACGCTAGTTGCCCGATTCCTTCGTCACGTCATGACGATAGGCGCGCGGCGAGCAGCCCACGATCCGCTTGAACGCATGGCCGAACGCGCTATCCGAGTCGTAGCCGAGCCGTTGCGCGATCGTCGAGATCGACGCGTTCGAGCGGCGCAGTTCGCGCATCGCCAGCTGGATCCGCCAGCGCAGCACGTATTCGAGCGGCCCGAACCCGAGCCGCCGCTTGAAATGCAGCGCGAACGTCGACCGCGATACGTGGCAGCAGGCCGCCAGCGCGTCGACGGTCCAGCGCCGCTCGGGCGCCGCGTGAATCGCGGCCAGCGCCGCGCGGACCCGCGCATCCGCGAGCCCGGCCAGCCACCCGACATCGCCGTTCGCGCCGGTGTCCACGTAGCGCCGCAGGATCTGCACGAGCATCATGTGTCCGAGATGCCGGATCATCAGCGACCCGCCCGGCGACGACGCGCCGAATTCCCGTGCGAGTTGCTGCAGCGACCAGCGCAACACCGCCGCCGGTTCGGAATCGCCGCTCACGATCACCACGGGCGGCAGGCTGCCGAGCAGCAGCGGCATGCGTTCCTCGTACGCGAAGCGGCCGCCGATCAGAAAGCAGTCGGCCGGCTCGCCATAGTGGGCGATACCGCGGTCGATATGCCGATAGATTTCCGCGGCCGGCACCGGCGCGACCGACGGATCGCTCGCCAGCGAAAATGCCCGGGGCGCGGCGAGCAGGAAGCAGTCTCCCGTACGCAGCCGAACAGGTGGCCCCGCACCGTCGACGGTCAGCCAGCAACTGCCTTCGACCACCGCGTTGAACTTGATTCCGTCGGGCGGGGGCAGGTCGACCGCCCACGGGCCGCCGGCCCGCAGGCCGGTGAAAAACGAGTCGCGCGTTTCCAGCAGCGACAGCACTTCCGATAGCGGGTCCACGCGCAATCCCCGGACGATCTCGACGAAAAACCGGATTCTATTGCATTCACAGTCCGGATGCGCGGCCGGAGAATGGGTTCGTGCAGTGACGCGGCCGATGGGCGGCCTCGAGCTTCGCACCCCGTTCCTGGAGCCTTCGATGACGAGCAGGCAGCATCCCCTTCATTCCGGATTCGACGCCGCCTCGACGGCGAGCGACGTCCTGGCCGGCCTCGACCTGCACGGCAAGACCGCCATCGTCACGGGCGGCCATTCGGGTCTCGGCCTCGAAACCACGCGGGCGCTGGCGCAGGCCGGTGCGCACGTCGTCGTCGGCGCACGGAGCGTCGCGGCCGCGCGCGAGGCGACGCGCGACATCGCCGGCGTGGAGATCGCGGCGCTCGAATTCGCCGACGCCGCGAGCGTGGCCGCATTCGCCGCGCGGTTCGTCGACGCGCGGCGCGACGTGCACATCGTCATCAACAGCGCGGGCATCATGGCGTGCCCGGAGACTCGCTTGGGCGACGGAAGGGAAGCGCAGCTGGCCGTCAATCACCTCGGTCACTACGCGCTCGTCAACCGGCTGTGGCCGGCGATCGCGCACGGCGACGGCGCGCGCGTGGTCGCGGTGTCGTCGCTCGGGCACCGGCTGTCGCCGATCCGCTGGGACGATATCGATTTCACGCGCGGGTACGACAAATGGCTGGCGTACGGGCAGTCGAAAACGGCCAACGCGTTGTTCGCGGTGCAGCTCGACGTGCTCGGCGCGCCGTTCGGTGTCCGCGCGTATTCGCTGCATCCCGGCAAGATCGCGACGCCGCTGCAGCGTCATCTGACGCGCGAGGAAATGATGGCGCAGGGCTGGGTCGACGAACACGGCGTGCCCATCGATCCGACTTTCAAGACGCCCGCGCAGGGCGCGGCAACCCAGGTATGGGCGGCGACGTCGCCGCGCCTGGCCGATCTCGGCGGTGTCTATTGCGAGGATTGCGACGTCGCGACGGTGACGCGCGGCAACGAGGAATCGGGCGTGCGGCCGCATGCGATCGATCCGGAGGACGCGGCGCGGCTGTGGGCGTGGTCCGCGGCGGCGACGGGCGTCGATGCCTTTGCGGGGCGGGGCTGACGCCCCGGTATTCGCCGGGCCGGGCGGCGCGCGGGTATCGGCGGCGGTACGACACCCGCGCGCGGCAACCTATCCGCGCGCCTGCCGCAGCGCGCGCCCCATCTCCGCGATTGGCATCGCGGCGATCGAATTCAGCAACCGCATTTCCCCGGCGTCCGGATGCGCGATGTTTCGCACTTCATCGAGCGTCTCTCCGACGTGACGATCGAGCGGCTCGAGAAAGCGCTGCAGTTCGCTGGTGGCCGCTTTCTCCCTGAGCCCTAGCGCATGACCGAATGCGACCAGCGCATTCGTGTCGATATCGGCGAACCGCGTCGCATTCCCGAGCGGCATCGTCAGCTCGCAGTGCGGCCAATGATCGCCGCGGTGGTCGGGCCGGTGCGTCGGCGTGTGATACACGACCGTGCTGACGATGTCGTAGAACGGTGCGAGCCGGTAGCCGCGCGCGTCGACGAAGAACGACAGATTCTTCAGGTGCGCGTCGGCATTGCCGACCACCACGTTGAACACGGTCCAGCGGAACACCGACAGACGCGTGAGCGCGCGCGTGCTGGTGCGGTCGATCGCGCGGGCCAGCTCCTGCGCATTCGCTCGCTGGTACTTGAAACCGCGGTCGTAGTTGAGCAACTGCATCGCGTCGATCGTATGCACGCGTGCGGCCCGTTCGGACGCGACGTCGCGGTCGAACCGGTCGATCACGTAGCAGGCGGACGGCGCGCGCAGGAAATGCACGTCGGGCACGTCGAGCCCCATCTTCTTCGCGAGCCGCATGCAGAAGAACTCGTTGATCGCCGAATGCGGATAGCGGGCCGCGCGCATGTCGGGTTTGAGCAGGTGCATCGACGGTTCGCTGCCGACCGGCTCGAACAGCGCGTAGTCGGGCGCGTCGCCGCGCAGCACCAGTAGCAGTTTCTGCTGCGCGCCGGCCGCCGACATGCGCTTGGGTGCGGTGGCTGTCAGCGCGCGCTCGGGCATCGCCTGGATCCGGTGCTCGAGCTCGTCGAGCGGCAGCGGTTGCAGGTCGCCGGGCGTTTCCTGCTCGCCGTCGGTCAGCAGCGTCAGCGCGCCGGCCGATTCGCGGCCGAAGTACGCGAGCAGGCCCCACGCGTCGGCCGCATCGACCTTCGCCTCGCGCGCGAGCGACGTGCGCATGCCTTCCTCGGGCAGCAGATTGTCGAAGAACCACTGGACCGGGCGATCGGTGGACGTGTCGGTGAACACGTCTGCGCGGAGCGGGAACGCCGGCGACAGCGGATACGCGGTGGGTGACGCAAGCCATTGCGGGTCGTACGCAAACGACCAGATCCCCTTGTCGTCGGCCAGCGTGCCCATGCGCACGCCGTTAGCGGACGCGATCAGCGTTCTAGCCGCCATGGCTGCTCCTGCGGCGTTGGGTGGCCTTCAGCGCGGTCGCTTCGGAAATCTCGATCGCCGACTCGGCGTACAGCCGCACGCCGAGCTCACTCAGCAGCAGCATGACCTTGCCGATTTGTGCGGTCGGCTTGCCGGCTTCCACCTGGCTGATGAATTTCGGCGACAGCCCGGTCGCGTTCGCGAGTTCGTCCCGGGTGAACCCCTGCTGGATTCGCGCCGCGCGAATGAAATGGGCGAGCGCGCCGATCGTGTCGACGGATTGGGACTCCGACATGACATTCTCCGTGCTTCGTATCCGAACGGGAACAGTATTGCATAACTCGCCGGCTTGGACCGTGATTCGTATTCGTGCGGGAACGAATGGATTGTTCCGATAAGCGGCGGCGTGATTTCGTTCCCGATTGGGAGCGGACGGTGAGAAAAGGAGGGTGGAGGCGAGGTTCGTATCTGACCGGATACGGAGAAAGACGGCGTCGGCGCCGGCGTGCGCGCGTCCGACGGGCACGCCGGACAGGGCGCCGATGGATGCCCGCAGCGGCAATCCGTCCGCCGCCGTTCCGCGCCTCGAGCAGCGGCAGGCGATCCCGCGCACAGCTCCGGCACCTTCGCCGCTGACGCACAGTGTGCGCAGAACGCCCCTTTCTACAATCCCATTCGACTTGCTACACCCGCCGCCTACCCGGAAAGCAGGCCCGAGCCTTGCGACCGGCAAGCGTCGTCGGCGGCGTTCGCGCCCCGACACATGACGATTTGCACGGGAGGCGCGCATGGAACCGATGCCGGTCGCACTGCAGTGGCACGACGTTCTCGTCAGGATCGGGCTGGCGCTCGTCGCGGGTGGCCTGATCGGCTTCGATCGCAGCGAATCCGGCAAGACGGCCGGACTGCGCACGACGATCCTCGTCTGTCTCGCCGCGTGCCTGTCGATGCTGCAGGTCAATGCGCTGCTGCTGCAGGCGGGCAAGCCGGAGGGCGCGTTCTCGGTGCTCGACCTGATGCGGCTGCCGCTCGGCATCCTGACCGGGATGGGCTTCATCGGCGGCGGCGCGATCCTTCATCGCGACGGCCTGGTGTCCGGCGTCACCACGGCCGCGACGCTGTGGTTCGTGACGGTCATCGGGCTGTGCATCGGCGGCGGCCAGTTGTCGCTCGGCGCGCTCGGGCTGGTGCTCGCGCTGCTGGTCGTCTGGCCGCTGCGGTTCGTCGAGCGGCGCTTGCGGGGCGTCCGGACCGCGCTGGTGACGGTCGAATATCCGCTCGGCTCGGCTGCACGCGAACAACTGGCCACGAAGCTGCGCGATACGGGTTTCACGTGCCGGACGAAAAGCTTCTGCGAAACGACCGCGCGCGCGGTGCGCCAGGAAGAACTGTTCGTGCAGTGGCGCGAAGCGGCCGGCGCCGACGTGATGCTGAAGCAACTGATGCGGATCGTCGAGTCGGCTGGCCTGACGTCGGTGCGCTGCTCGACGGAGAACTGACGCGCGCGGCGGCCGGAACGCGCGATGCTGCGTTCCGCAGGCCGCCGTGGGCGGCTTATCAAGGAGCGAAACATGACATGTGTATCGGAAGTGATGACGCGCGACGCCGCGACCATCGGCCCGACGCAGAGCCTGCGCGATGCGGCCAAGCTGATGAGCGACCTGAACGTCGGCGCGCTGCCCGTGTGCGACGGCACGCGGCTGATCGGCATGCTGACGGACCGCGACATCGTCGTGCGCGCGGTGTCGATGGGCGTGCCGCCGAACGAATCGATCGAGGGCGTCGTCAGCGGGCCCGCGAACTGGTGCTACGAGGACGACGACATCTCGGCGGTGCAAAAGAAGATGGAAGACGCGCAGATTCGTCGCGTGCCGGTGGTCGACCGGCAGAAGCGGCTGGTCGGCATCGTCGCGCTGGGTGATCTGGCGACGGCCGCCGACGGCGCGATGTCGTCGACGCTCGGCGCGGTATCGGCGCCGTCGCGCCCGGATCGGTGATCGCCATGGCACACCAGGGGAACGACATGAACGAAGACAGGGAAACGCAGATTCGCGAGCGGGCGTACCAGCTGTGGCAGGCGGACGGCGCGCCGGACGGCAGGGCCGACGAATACTGGCAGCGGGCCGAGCAGCAACTCGATGCGCAGGGCAGCAGCGCGGACGGGCGCGCCGAGCAGACGGCGGATTTGCCGGCCGACCAGGCCGCGAAGCGCCGCGTTCCGGGCGAGCCGCTGCAGGACGTCGATGCGTTGCCGACCAGCGAGGTCGCGCACGAAAGGCGGCGCACGCGGTGAAGCGCGGGCCGCCGGCCGGCGGTGTCGAAAATCCGGCAGGCGGCACGGTTCGCGCGATCGGTTAGCCGTCCTCGCCCACTTCGGTCGGGTCCGGCAAGTCGGGCAGATCGTCGTCGGGCTCCGGCGGCGGAATGTCCGGCGTGTCGGTCATGTCTTCGTCGTTCGGTGTCGCGTTCGTCGCGTGTGTCGCGCTCATGATCGTCCTCCTCGGCATCGAAAGGGTGCCGGCGTGCAGCCGGCATGCCGCTTTCGAGCATCGTGCGTGCCGCGTTTCGTTTCCGCATCGGCACGGCCGCGTGCGCTGTCCTGACTGCGCCGGATGACGCGTCGCTTGTAATTTCTGTAGCGGATCGACCGGCTGGCGGTGCGCAGACGCAGCCCGATGACGGCATGTCGCTTGCTGAAAGCGGTGCAGGCCGCCGCATCGCCCGTCGCGGCGTGGTGCGGCGCAACGCAGTCCTCATCCGGACAGGGAGACATTCATGACCGAGCACAGTCAACGGCAGGATCCCGCGTCGCCCGACGCGGCGCGTGAGGCGGCCGACGCGCCGCAGCGGCGCAACCCGACCCCCGGCGGCGGCGAATCGACCGCGCGCCCCGGCCACGCGCCGGGCGGCGGCGAACTCGACACGATTCCGGACGATCAGGCACGCAAGGTCGTGCCGGACGACCCGCGCCAGACCGAGGTGCGCGATCCGGCCGGCCAGCCGTGGCCGGACGAGCACGACGCGCCGGACGATTCTGGAAATCGGCCGCGGCCGCTGTAGCGCGCGCGTCGGCCGAATGGTCGCGTCCGGTTCCACACCGCCAACCACGCACCGGAGTCCATCATGTCATCAGACGAAGTTTCCGAATCCCGTCGCAAATGGGTGCAGGGCACGACGGCCGGACTGGTCGCCAGCGTCGCCCTGCCGACGATCGCGCAGACGGGCGGCCCGGCCGACGCCGGCGACCCTGCGCCGCGCGATCCGCGCACGCTTTATCCGCATGCGCCGTTTCCGCAGCAGCACCAGCCGTGGCCGGGCCTCGCGGGCCGGATGACGCCGCGCCCCGATCACGGCGAGCACAGCTATCGCGGCAGCGGCCGGCTCGACGGCCGCAAGGCGCTGATCACCGGTGGCGACTCGGGCATCGGCCGCGCGGTCGCGATCGCCTGTGCACGAGAAGGCGCGGACGTCGCGATCGTCTATCTGCCCGACGAGGAGCCCGATGCGCGCGAAGTCGTGGACCTGATCCGCAGCGCGGGGCGCAAGGCGGTGCCGCTGCCGGTCGACATTCGCAGCGAAGGCGCGTGCAACGGGCTCGTCGAGCGGGCCGTCGCCGCGCTCGGCGGGCTCGACATCCTCGTGAACAACGCGGCCCGCCAGCAGAGCCACGAATCGATCCTCGACATCAGCACCGAGCAGTTCGACTGGACGCTGCGCACCAATCTTTATGCGATGTTCTGGATCACGCGGGCCGCCATTCCGCACATGCCGGCCGGTTCGGCGATCGTCAACACGACGTCGGTCAATGCGTACGATCCGTCCGCGAACCTGCTGGACTACGCGATGACGAAAGCGGCGATCGCGAATTTCACGAAGGGGCTCGCCAAGCAGATGATCCAGCGCGGCATCCGCGTCAACGGCGTTGCGCCGGGGCCATTCTGGACGCCGCTGCAGGTCAGCGGCGGACAGACGACACACAACGTCGAGAAATTCGGCGAGCAGGTGCCGATGGGGCGGCCGGGACAACCGGCCGAGATCGCATCGATCTATGTCGAACTGCTTTCGTCGCGTTCGAGCTACGTGACCGGGCAGATCTATGGTGCGTCGGGCGGTGCAGGGCAGCCATAGTCGGCTCGCGGTGCAGGGCGATGCGGCAGGGTGCGGGCGGACCCTTTGGTCATCGGCGCCGGTCGGACGACTCCGCGCCCATTTCACGCCCGATCGGCACCGTATGCGCGAGCAGCGATCTTTATCACTGCAGCAGATAAACGTATCCGAATCGCTTCGTTGACGCACGCCGGCACGCACTCGTAGATTCGCGTTTTGACCGAATCAGGGGCCGTGCCGTGACGACTACCGCCATCCGCGACGCCGCAACGCTTTCCGCTGGGCATCCCGCCTTGCGGCCGGACGGCGTGGCGCAGCATTTCGACATCGTGCCGTTCGACGCGCCGCTCGGCGCCGAGGTGATCGGCCTCGATCTATCGCAACCGCTCGATGCCGACGATTTCGCGCGCATCCATCGTGCGCATCTCGATCACCACGTGCTGGTGTTTCGCGACCAGCGCATCACGCCGGACGAGCACATCGCATTCAGCCGCCGCTTCGGCCCGCTGCAGATTCACGTGCTGCACCAGTTCGCGCTGGCCGGTCACCCGGAAGTGCTGATCGTGTCGAACATCGTCGAGAACGGCAAACCGGTCGGGCTCGGCGATGCCGGCCATTTCTGGCACTCCGACCTGTCGTACAAGGAAAAACCGAGCCTCGGCTCGCTGCTGCACGCGCAGGAGCTGCCGGCCGAAGGCGGCGACACGTTGTTCGCGAACATGCATCTCGCGTGGGACACGCTGCCGGCCCACCTGCGCCGCGCGGTCGAAGGGCGGCGCGCCGAGCATACGTATCTCGCGCGCTATGCGGAACTGCAGGCGCGCAGCCCGTGGCGGCCCAACCTGTCGCCCGAGCAGATCGCGCAGGTCGCCGCGGTCGTGCATCCGGTCGTGCGCACGCATCCGGAAACCGGCCGCAAGGCGCTGTTCGTCAGCGAGCATTTCACGACGCGCATCGTCGGGTTGCCGGAAGACGAAAGCCGCGCGCTGCTCGACGAACTGTTCGCGCACAGCGTGCGCGCCGAGCACCTGTATCGGCACGCATGGCGCGACCACGATCTGGTGTTCTGGGACAACCGTTCGCTGATGCATCTCGCCGCCGGCACGCCCGACCACCTGCGCCGCAAGCTGTACCGCACGACGATCGAAGGCGACGCGCCTTTCTGAGCCGCACGCCCCCGTCATTCATTTCCGCCCCTTCCTGACCGGAGTTCCGATGTCGTTCTCGTTCTTGCCGGCGCGTCGCGCGCTGGCGGCCACGCTCACCGCCGCGCTCGCCTTCGCGGGCGCGGTCATCCCGCAAGCCGCGCACGCGGAGGGCCGCATCCGCATCGCCGAGCAGTTCGGCGTCGTCTACCTGATGCTGAACGTCGCGCGCGACCAGCAACTGATCGAGAAGGAAGGGCGCAAGGCCGGCCTCGACATCAAGGTCGACTGGGTGCGGCTGTCGGGCGGCGCGGCCGTGAACGACGCGCTGCTGTCCGGCGCGGTCGACGTCGCGGGCGCGGGCGTCGGACCGCTGTTGACCGTGTGGGACCGAACGCGCGGCCGGCAGAACGTGAAGGGCGTCGCGTCGCTCGGCAATTTCCCGTACTACCTCGTCAGCAGCAACCCGAACGTGAAGACGATCGCCGACCTGAGCGCGAAGGACCGCATCGCGGTGCCGGCGGTCGGCGTGTCGGTGCAGTCGCGCGTGCTGCAGTACGCCGCGGCGAAGCAGTGGGGCGACAAGCAGTTCGACAAGCTCGACGCGTTCACGCAGGCGATTCCGCATCCGGACGCGACGGCCGCGATTCTCGCGAACAGCAACGTGATTACCGGCCACTTCGGCAATCCGCCGTTCCAGGAACAGGAGCTCGCCGGCAACCCGAACGCGCACATCGTGCTGAATTCCTATGACGTGCTCGGCGGCCCGAGCTCCGCGACGGTGCTGTACGCGACCGAGAAATTCCGCGACGACAACCCGAAGACCTACCGCGCGTTCGTCGCCGCGCTGGCCGACGCCGCACGGCAGATCGCGGCCGACCCGGAGCGCGCGGCCGATACCTATATTCGCGTGAACGGGTCGAAGATCGATCGCGCGCTGCTGCTGAAGATCCTGCGCAATCCGCAGGTGCAGTTCAAGACCGCGCCGCAGAACACGCTGCCGCTCGCGCAGTTCATGCATCGCACCGGTGCGATCCGCAACGAACCGAAGTCGTGGCGAGACTACTTCTTCGACGATCCCGCGACGGCCGGCGGCAGTTGAGCGGCGTCGACGCTGCGACGCCGCGATCGACGCTTATGCGGCGGCGCGGTTTCGATATGCGCAATCGATGGTTGGTCCGCACGACGCCTGGCCGTATGTTGATGCTTTTCCCGCAAGAGATTCGATCGTGAACGCCACTTCTCCCCGAACCTGGTTTCCGCCGTATACGGCACGCAGCGGCGCGTCGCCGGCCGCGTCCGCCGCATCCGATGCAGGTGCCGCCGGGCGGCCGGCGGCGCATGCCGCGCAGGCCGGCGCGCACAGCGAACGCCTGCTCGCCATCGACGAGGTCAGCCTCGAATACCGCAGCGGCGCGCGGATCGTGCGCGCGACGCATCAGGTGAGCTTCGACGTGTACGGCAGCGACCGCTTCGTGCTGCTCGGCCCGTCGGGGTGCGGGAAGTCGACGTTGCTGAAGGCGATCGCCGGCTTCATCGAGCCCGTCTCGGGTTCGATCGCGCTCGACGGCCGGCCCGTGCGCGGGCCGGGGCCCGACCGCGTCGTCGTGTTCCAGGAGTTCGACCAGTTGCCGCCGTGGAAGACGGTCGTCGAGAACGTCGCGTTTCCGTTGCGCGCCGCCGCGAAGCTGTCGCGCGCCGAAGCCCGCGAGCGCGCGCTGCACTATCTCGACAAGGTCGGCCTGAGCGCGTTTGCCGATGCCTATCCGCATACGCTGTCGGGCGGCATGAAGCAGCGCGTCGCAATTGCACGGGCACTGGCGATGCAGCCGCGCGTGCTGCTGATGGACGAGCCGTTCGCCGCGCTCGACGCGCTCACGCGCCGCAAGATGCAGGAGGAACTGCTGCGGCTGTGGGACGAATTCCGCTTCACGCTGCTGTTCGTCACGCACTCGATCGAGGAGGCGCTCGTGGTCGGCAACCGGATTCTGCTGCTGTCGCCGCATCCGGGCCGCGTGCGGGCGGAACTCAACAGTCACGAGCATTCGCTCGACAACGTCGACACCGGCGACTTCCGCGACCACGTCGCGCGAATCCACCGCCTGCTGTTCGACACCGACGCACCGCACGTACCGACGACGGAGGACGCCGCATCATGAGTACGATCGATCCGGTCCTGCCGCCGCTGCCGCCCGTGCGCGCCGAATACACGCGTCCGCTCGACCCGCTGCCCGACGCCGAACGCGCGGCGCCGGCGCCGCTGTCGCGCCGCATCGCCGGTGCCACGTGGTTTCGCCGCGGCGTCATCGCGCTCGTGCTGATCGCCGTGTGGGAGATCGTCGCGCGCATCGTCGCGAACGATCTGCTCGTCCCGACCTTCGGCGCGACGCTGGCCGCGTTCGTGCAGGGCATCGAGTCGGGCGAACTGCTGGTCAAGACCGGCATCTCGATGTCGGTGCTGCTGCGCGGCTATGCGCTGGGCGTGCTGCTGGCGTTCGCGCTGACGTCGCTGGCGGTATCCACGCGCATCGGCCGCGATCTGCTGACGATGCTCACGTCGATGTTCAATCCGCTGCCGTCGATCGCGTTGCTGCCGATCGCGCTGCTGTGGTTCGGGCTCGGCACCGGCAGCCTGCTGTTCGTGCTCGTGCATGCGGTGCTGTGGCCGCTCGCGCTCAGTATCTATACCGGTTTCGTCGGCGTGCCCGCCACACTGAAAATGGCCGGCCGCAACTACGGGCTCACGGGCCTGCGCCAGATCGCGCTGATCCTCGTGCCGGCCGCGCTGCCGTCGATCCTGTCGGGCCTGCGCGTCGGCTGGGCCTTCGCGTGGCGCACGCTGATCGCGGCCGAGCTCGTGTTCGGCGCGAGCGCGGGGCAGGGCGGCCTTGGCTGGTACATCTTCCAGAACCGGAACGAGCTGTACACGGACCGCGTGTTCGCGGGCCTCGCGGCCGTCATCGTGATCGGGCTGCTGGTCGAGAACCTCGTGTTCGATACGCTCGAACGCGCGACCGTGCGGCGCTGGGGGATTCAGCACTGACGCGCCCGTCCGCGATCAATCCCGGCGCGGGCATAACGTAAGCTGAAATCGGCTTTTCACGCGCGCCGGGTGCGTCCCTATACTCAGCGGACGGCGTGTAACGTACGCCCCGTCGCGCGCTGCCGCGACATTCCCCGATCTGCCCGAACAAGGACCTGCCGAATGACTGCCCGTGATGCCGTCGATCCGCGCGACGCATTGCGCGACGCGCTTGCCGCGCTGCCCGATCTCGCGACTGCGATCGGGCAGGATGCCGCCCAGCGCGAGGCGCGTCGCGAACTGCCGTTCGACGGCTTCGCGCTCTTCCGGCGCTCGGCGCTGGGTGCGCTGCGGATTCCGGTCGCGCGCGGCGGCCTGGGCGGCACGCTGGTCGACCTGTTCGATGCGATCGCGACGCTGGCGGCCGCCGATTCGAATCTCGCGCATGCGCTGCGCATCCACTACGACCAGACCGAGACGCTGCGGCTGTCGCCGCGTACGGCGTTCAACGACGTGCAGCTCGAGCGTGTGCTGGCCGGCGCGATCTTCGGCGGCGCGTCGACCGAACGCGGCACGTCGCGCCCGGGCGAGAACACGACCGTGCTGCGCCGCGACGGCGATCACCATCGCGTGACGGGTCGCAAATACTATTCGACGGGCACCGCGTTTGCCGATTTCGCGCGCATCAACGTGGAGAACGAGCAGGGCGACGCGCTCGCCGTGATCGTTCCGGTGGCGCGCGACGGCCTGCAGGTGCTCGACGACTGGGACGGCATGGGCCAGCGCATGACCGCGAGCGGCAGCCTGGTGCTGAACGACGTGCAGGTGTTCGCGGACGAAGTCGCCCCACGCGACGGGTCGACGCTCGTCGGCCGGCATTGCGGCGCGCTGCGGCAGTTGCATCTGGTCGCGACCGGCGCGGGCATCGTGCGCAACGTGGTGGCCGATGCACGCCGCTACGTGCTCGCGCATGGTCGTCCCGCGCTGCACAGCCCGGCGGCGACCGCGCGCGACGATCACTTCATCCAGCAGATCGTCGGCGAGCTGTCCGCGCACAGCCATGCGATCGACGCGCTCGTGCGAGAAAACGCGCGTGCGCTCGACCGTTCCGCCGATGCGATCGAGGCGGGCGCCGCCGATGCGGATACGCTCGTGCTCGACAGCGCCCTCGCGACCGCACGCACGCAACTGATCGTCAGCAAGCTCGCGCTGCATGCGGCCGAGCGGCTGTTCGAAGTGGGCGGCGCGTCGGCAACAGCGCGCGAGCACAACTTCGATCGCCACTGGCGCAACCTGCGCACGATCTTCAGCCACAACCCGTTGCTGCACAAGGCGCGCGTGGTGGGCGATTACGTGTTGAACGGCGTGACGACGCACCTGACCGAAGGGCGCGTGTTCTGACGACGGCCGCGGGCGGTTGCTGCTACGCCGTCGCGCCGCGTTGCAGCGCCGACTTCAACGCCGCAAGCCGGCTTCGCGCAGCAGCGGCAGCACGCGCTCGCCGAAGAAGTCGAGATCGGGCTTGAAGTCGTAGAAACTCAACTGGATGCCGTCGATGCCCGCGCGGTGCAGCCGCACGATGGTGTCGGCGACTTGCTCCGGCGAGCCGGTGATCGAGATGTTGCCGCCGATCGCGCGCGCGGCGGCTTGCGCACGCTGCTCGAACCCGCCGCGCCACGCGTGCGCGTCGCTGTCGAAGCGGTGGAAGCTGCCTTCGTCCGCATGCGCGACGATCGCGTCGCGGTACGCGCGTGCTTCGGCCGCCGTCTCGCGGCAGATCACGAGCGGATTGAGCAGCGTGCGGATCGTGCGACCGCGCGCGGCGGCGGCCGCCTTCACGCGGGCGGTATGCGCGGGCAGCGCGTCGATCGCGCGTTCGGCGTCGGGGCCGGCCGGGCTCGTGACGAACACGATGTCCGAATAGCGTGCGGCGAACGCGATACCGGCGTCGGAACCCGTCGCGTTGATCAGCAGCGGGCGGCCGTAGCGCGGCTTCGGCGTCACGAATGCGCCGCCGAGCCGCCAGCTCGACAGTTCGGGCGTATAGCTGAAATTGTCCGGTTGCGCCCACAACTGCTGGACCGCGTCGAGGAATTCCGCGGCCATCTCGTAGCGCCGGTCGTGTTCGATCCGGTTCCAGCCGAACATCTCGTGTTCGATCGCGCGGTGGCCGGTCACCACGTTGATGCCCCAGCGTCCGCGCGAAATGTGGTCGAGCGTCGCGGTGAATTTCGCGAAATGCAGCGGATGCCACGGCCCGTAGAGCACGTGGCTCGTCGCGACGAGGATGATCCGCTCGGTGCGCGCCGTCAGCGCGGCCAGCGTCATGAACGAGTCGAGCGCGTGGCCGTCGAACACGCCGCCGTAGCCGCCTTTGGGCAGCCATTGCGACAGCGCGAACACGAGATCGAAACCGAGCGCCTCGGCGCGCGCGACCAGCTCGGCGTTGTAGTCGAACGTCCAGTCGGTCGAGCGCGGCAGCGTCGACGCGCTCCATCCGCCAGCCTGGATCGGCAGGAACAGCCCGAGCATCAGCGGCTGCGAGAGGGTGCGCGACACGGGGCTGTCGGGGAAGTCCGCCGGCGAACGAACGTCGACGAACGGCGACGATGCGAGCGGGGCGGCGACGGAGGGATCGCTCATCACGGGGTCCTTGCTGAAAAGCGCGACGCGACTCGCGCGGGTGGGCCGCTCGATCGGGCAAGCGATGCGGGACACGTCATAGCCTGCCCGGCCTCGGATCGGGCACGAAGCCGTCACGGTTCGGCATCCGCACGCGCGGCAGCGTGCGCGCGTCGAGCCGGGCGTCGCCGGGCACGATGCCGTTCAGGTGCAGGACGTACGCGGTGACCGCATAGACGTCGTCCGCGCTCAGCGATTGCGGCGCGTTGTACGGCATCGCCCGGCGAATGTAGTCGAACAGCGTCGTCGCGTAGGGCCAGTAGCTGCCGACCGTCTTCTTGGGCTTCGCGCTCGCGAGCGAGCCGGCGCCACCGACGAGCGGATCGCCGACGCCGCCTTCGCCGCCGGCGCCGTGACACATCGCGCATTTGTCCGCGAACACGCGGCCGCCGCGTGCGACCGTGCCCGCGCCGGGCGGCAGGCCGCCGCCGTCCGGCGCGACGTCGATGTCCCACGCGGCGAGTGCTGCGCGGTCGATCGGCTGTCCGAGGCCGAAGCCGGTGCCGAACGCGCCCGACGTCATCGCGCCGGTCGCAAGCAGGCAAGCAAGCAGCTTACGCATTGCGCACCTCGCCGTCCGCGCCGATGCGCCAGTTCTGGATGCCGTTGTAGTGGTACTGCGAGTTCAGCCCGCGCGCGGCGACGAGCGCGTCGCGGGTCGGCTGCACGTAGCCGGTGTCGTCGGTCGCGCGGCTTTGCAGGTCGGCCGGCTCGCCGCGCCATACCCAGTCGGCCTCGAAGCGCGTCAACGCACGGTCGCGGACGTCGCCGGCGAGCCGTGCGGGGCGCCAGGTGCGACCGCCGTCGGTCGACACGTCGACGGCGCGAATCCGGCCGCGGCCCGACCACGCGTAGCCGCTGATCGGGTAATAGCCGTGCGCGGCGAGCCGATGGCCGGCCGACGGCCGCGTGATGACCGACTTCGCATCCATCTCGAACACGAACTGGCGCGCGCAGCCATCCGGCAGCAGATTCGTGTATTTCGACGTTTCCTCGCGCGTCATCTCCGGCGCACGCACCAGTTTCAGCCGTCGCAGCCACTTGATGTTCGTGTTGCCTTCGAATCCCGGCACGATCAGCCGCACCGGGTAGCCGTTCTCCGGACGCAGCCGTTCGCCGTTCTGCGCATAGACGACCAGCGCGCGCTCGAGGATCCGGTCGAGCGGCAGGCTGCGCGTCATCGCCGCGCCGTCCGCGCCTTCGGCGAGCAGCCAGCGTGCGGCGGGATCGATGCCCGTCTCGTCGAGCAGCGTCGACAGCCGGACGCCGGTCCATTCGCAGCACGACAGCAACCCGTGCGTGAACTGAACCGGCAGCCCGCTCGGGCCGTTCCATTCGCTGCCCGTGTTGCCCGAGCATTCGAGGAAGTGGATTCGCGATTCGGACGGGAAGCGCAGCAGGTCGTCGACCGTGAAGACGCGTGGCGCGCGCACGAGGCCGTGCACGACGACGCGATGGCGTTGCGCATCGATGTCCGGCACGCCCGCGTGATGACGCTCGTAGACGAGCCCGTTCGGCGTGATGTCGCCGAACAGGTCGGCGAGCGGCGTCATCGACGAGCCGGAACCGGGCAGCGCCGGCGTGCGGGCGCTGCGGCGAATCACGTCGCGTTGGTGCGGCCCCGGCACGCCGTACGGCGGCGACAGCAGCGGCGCACCGGGCGCGCGCGTCCACGGCGGTACATCGAGCGGCGGGCTCGCGAGCGCGCCGCCGGCCGGCAGCAGCGTCGCCGCCCAGCCGCCGGCCAACTGGCGCAGCGCCGCGCGCCGGTCGGGGCGCGGCGCACGGGGAGGAAAACGGGAATCGGTCATGGTCGAACGCGTGTGGCGCGCGGGGAAACGATCATTCTCGGCAACCGGGCGTGGCGCGGCAAACAACGATTCCCGCTTTGCTTATCGTGACGATTGCGCCGCGCCCGCCGCGCGTGCCGTCAGAACTTCACGCGCAGCCCGCTGACGAACGCAAGCTGGCGGTTCGTCGACGACGCGCTGCCGATGTTCGAGATCGCCGCGATCTTGCGATAACCGCCCGACGTCGCGGTGCTCGCATCACCGGCCGCGAGCTGGTAGATGCCCGACACATAGATGTCGGTGCGCTTCGACAGCGCGTAGTCGAACCCGAGCGTGAACTGGTGCCAGCGCGGTTTCAGCGTCTGGCCGATCGTGCCCGGCAGGCCGCTGGCGCGC
Organism: Burkholderia sp. 9779_493; assembly: GCF_015712215.1. NCBI lineage: Bacteria > Pseudomonadati > Pseudomonadota > Betaproteobacteria > Burkholderiales > Burkholderiaceae > Burkholderia > Burkholderia sp. 9779_493. Next base: position 114,438 of record NZ_JACCQA010000014.1, on the reverse strand, counting down.
CCGTCGGTAAACGTATAGACACCGATCAGCGTGGCCGCCGGCGTGATCTGGTAGCGCGCGTTCACGTCGTAGTTGTTGAACTTGCGCGACGAGCCGTCGAGATAGTCGAGCTGCGTGTGGCTCCATGCGAAGCCGAGCGTCGTGCGGCCCAGCGAGTAGTTCGCGCCGACCGCGCCGATCTGCTGCTTCAGTACGCCGCCGTTCAGCCCGTAGAAGAACGCGCCGCTGTAGTCGTTGCCGGTGGTCGAGGTCGCGCCGCCCACCGCGCCGCTCGTGTTCGACGTCGCATTCGGGTGATTGAGCCGCACATAGCCGCCGCCGACCGACAGCGGACCGTTCACGTAGTTCGCCGATGCGCCCCACGCGTTGTTGTTCGAGAAGCCGGTGCCCGCGCCGCCATTGGCCTGGTTGCTGAATGCATAGAGCAGGTCGGCCGTGAAGCCGGCGATCGTGTCGCTACGGAATTTCACCGCGTTGTTCAGCCGGAAGCTCTGGTTCAGGTTGTCGTTGTCGCCCACGTGCGTGGCCGGCGACCAGATCCCCGATCCCGAGTACTGCGCGACGAGATCGGTGATCGGCTCGTACTGACGGCCGAACGTCAGCGTGCCGAGGCCTTTCTTGCCGAGACCCACGTACGCGGAGCGGCCGAACAGGCGGCCGCCCTGGCCGAGCCCGCCGTCGCTCGGCCGGAATCCGCCTTCCAGCGTGAAGACCGCCTGCAGGCCGCCGCCGAGATCCTCGGCGCCTTTCAGGCCCCAGCGGCTGCCGCTCAGCTTGCCGCTCGTCTGCTGGATGTTGCTCGCGCCGCCCTGGTTGTTCGTATACGCGATGCCGGCGTCGACCACGCCGTACAACGTGACCGAACTCTGCGCATGCGCACTGACCGAACCGATCGACACCAAACCCAGTACCACCGTTTTTTTGATCATGACCATCCTCTGTTGTTATCAGTACGTTTGTGAGGATCACGATGCTATTGACGACGGGCGCGTCGATGAACGGCCGATCCGTGGTTTGTAATTCGCTGTGCGGCCGATTTGTAATGTGCGTTGCCGCCGGCCCGGCAGGTGCGCCGCGATCGCGTCCGGCGCGCCTGCTGCGGCGAACGCATCGCGCGGACTGCGAACGTCGCGCGCTGGAAATGCCTGCGCGCGGTCATATCGATCGATGAAATGGTTCGATGTGCGGAATGCCCGTCGTTCGCATGACGATGCGTTTACGCAACGTCCGGCTAGGCGACGACCGGCCGATGCGCTATCCGCGTTTGCATATCGATTCCGCAAAACGTTGGTAGGGCCGTGCGAGGTGCGACGGTAGAGTCTGGCATCCGGCCGGTGGCCGGCATGACGCGGGAACAGCAGCGCGTACAGGCGTACGAATGCTTCCCGATCGGGACGATCGACGAAAAAGGAGCCGTTTGACATGAGTCGCGATGTGCTGTTTCTGCTGGAACCGGGCTTTGCCGATCCGAAGCATCCGGGCCAGCGCTTCGTGTGTCCGCATGGATTGCCGATCGAGGGGCTGCTGGCGAGCGCGCCCGATCTTGCCGCGCGTCTCGACGTGAAGCGCGTTGGTTTCGAGCGGCCGCGGCCCGCGGTGATCGACGCACTCGACGACGCACACCAGGGCCTGCCGGTGCTCGTGCTGGGTCGCGACCGGCCCGCGCCGGACGACGCGCAGACGCTCGGCGACGTGCGCTTCGTCACCGACGCGCGCCGCATCCTCGAACTGCTGGCCGAGCGCCACGGGTTTCCGGCGCTGCATTGACGCAGCGGTTCCACTTCCGATCCCATTCCATCCGATCGACAGGAGCATCCGATGTCGTCAATGTCGGCGGCACGTCGCCGTCTGCTGCTTGCCGGCGCCGCGATCGTGGCGCACCCATTGGCCGCGTTCGCCGCGCCGGCCGCCGACGCCGATCTGGCCGGCACGACGTTGCGCGTCGCGACCTACAAGGGCGGCTGGCGCGCGCTGCTGCAGGCGGCCGGGCTCGCCGATACGCCGTACCGGATCGACTGGCGCGAACTGAACAACGGCGTGCTGCATATCGAGGCCCTCAACGCCGATGCGCTCGATATCGGTTCGGGTAGCGAAATTCCGGCCGTGTTCGCCGCCCGCCAGAAAGCCCATGTGAAATTCATCTCGCGTGTGCGCGAAGACCTGAACAACCAGGTCACGCTCGCGCGCAAGGACACGCCGATCCGCGGCATCGCCGACCTGAAGGGCAAGCGCGTCGGCTACGTGCGCGCGACGACGTCGCACTATTTCCTGTATCGACAGCTGGCGGAAGCCGGCCTGACCTTCGACGACATCCAGCCGATCAACCTGTCGCCGACCGACGGGTTGTCCGCGTACGACCGCGGCGATATCGACGCGTGGGCGATCTACGGCTACAACGGCCAGCTTGCGCGCAATCGCTACGGCGCCCGCGTGCTGAAGACGGGGAAGGGCTACCTGTCGGGCAATTTCCCGGTGTACGCGAATCCGCGCACGCTCGACGATGCACGTCGCCGCGCGGCGACGGCCGATCTGCTGCTGCGGTTTCGACGTGCGTATGCGTGGGCGAACGGGCATTTCCGCGACTATGCGCTCGCGCAGAATCGCGAGACCCGCGTGCCGGTCGCCGATCTCGTCACGATGTTCGACCAGCGCAGCGAGGACTACGCATTGCTGCCGGTGACGCCCGACGTGGTCGCGCAGCACCAGCAGGTCGCGGACGTGTTTGCCCGCATCGGCGTGCTGGACGGGCCGACCCATGTCGCGCCGTTGTGGGACACGTCGTTCAATTCGGTGGTTGCGGCGGGGTGATGCGATGAAGCGGAAGGCGCGGTCGGGTCAGCGGTGATGCAAATTTCGTCGGACGATCAGGCTCGACCGGATCAGGAGAACGTCGTCGCGACCATGATGCCGAATACCACGCCGAGCGCGATCCCGCAGAGCCGGCCGTAGATCGATGCGCGAACGTTGTCGTCGAGCACGAACGGCGAGCGCTTGTGCTTCCAGACCGTGCTCAGTGCGACCGGACGCGTCAGCAGCGCAATGCACGCGATCAGCACGGGCGTGGCGATGAGCATCGCGACGCGCGGGCCGTTCCAGTCGACGCCGTGCATCGCCAGCGAAACCAGCGCGGCAAGCGGCACCTCGACGCACAGGCCCAGCAACGAGCCGTTGACGAAGGAATCTCCCGGAGTCTGGAACATGGTCGGTCCTGGGGGCGGGTGAAATCGGTGGCCGGATGGGGCTCCGGCAGAAAAATCATCGGCGCGATACGCGACGGTCGGTCGACCGTGTTCGACACGAACCGATATGACGGCCGGATGTTAAGGCAAATTGTCGGTCCGTTGGCGGTTATTCAAGCTATTTAACAAATGTTCCCGCGCCGAGGGCTTTCATGTCGCCCTTTCAACGTGTAACGTTCGGCAGTGACCATGACGATGCAGCGGCGTGCCCCGAGGGCCGGGCGTATTCCCGTTGCGTTCGTGGAGTGGGGCCCGCCAGCGGCATATGTCCCGTAGCCTGGGCCGGGAGCGAAAGTACAGGAGTCACCTGCCGATACCGGAAGCCGGTGGCCGCGATACGTTGTCGTGCCAACCGCGCCCAAATCAAAGTTCGATCATCGATAGAAACCGAATCACCAGCATTCCATGCGGGGATACATTGACCAGCGATCAATTCGGGCTCGACAGCGCATACAACGTCTACCTTCGCGAGAAATCCGCGAGCGCCGGACTCGCACTGGGCCGCGCGCTCAGATTGTCGGGCCACGCAGAAGAAGCGATTCGCGTGGTGAAGGAGCTTGCGGATCGCGTCAAAGAGCCCTTCTTTCGCGCGCAGATAGGCATCGACATGAATTATCTCGGCCTTTTCTCGCAGGCGGAAACGCTATTGACCCAAGCCATCACCGAACTTGATCACGAGCCTGATCTCAGGATCCTGAAAGTTGAACTCGCGATCTCGCGATACGCTCAAGGCCGTTTTCGGGAGGCGCACACGCTGAGTCGGCGACTGCGCGACGCATGGAGTCGGGCGGCGATAGTTTCCAATATCTATCAGAGCAGTACCGTCGAGTACGAGAAAATTGTCGGCAAATTGCTGCGATTCGACGAATCGGCCGCGGGCAAGCGTGTCCTCGTCATTCAGGAGGGCGGGCTGGGTGACGTGATCATGTTTTCCCGGTATTTGCATCTCTTGCGGGACGAGGGAGCGCAGGCTCTCGTATTGCAGGCACCGAATACGCTGGCGCCGGTATTTTCCGCACTCGACTGGCTCACCGTTGTAGAAGACGCCCGCACTGCGATCGACCAAAGCGATTGCATCCTCTGTACCTTCGATCTCTTTGTGCGCTATCAGGCGACGCCTTACTTTCCGAGCTACGCCGATTCATACTTGCAGGCGCCGGCGGGACGAGAGATGGCGACGCGGGTTGCCGACATTTTCAGAAATCGCCCCCAGGGCGTTCGCGAGATAGGCCTGATTTGGCGTAGCGGGACTGCGGTGCGCCACGAACCTTATCGATCGATCCCACTGGAGCAGCTTGCGCCCCTGTTCGGCGCGCCCGGGAGCCGCTTCCATGCGCTGCAGTTCGGCACGATCACCGAGGATGAACATGCGGTGCTCGACAAACACGGCATTGGGGTGATGAGTGACGAGCTGACCGATCTCGGCGACACGGCGGTCATCCTCAACAAGCTCGATTTGCTGATTACGGTGGATACCGGGCCCGCCCACCTCGCTGGTGCCCTCGGACGGCCAGTGTGGGTGTTGCTGTCGGCGGCATGCGACGAGCGCTGGTCCAACAGTCATCGCGACACGCCGTGGTACAGGTCAATGCAGTTGTATCGGCAGGCAACCCTAGGTGACTGGAGCAGACCGATATCGGAGATGGCGGAGGCGTTGTCCGGCGGCGATGCAATAGGGTAGCGGCTGACGTCGCGGTTGCCGTGTCGATTCGCGCCGCGCGCGCTCGTCAAACGGCGAAGATCCGCCGCTGGTAGTCGAGGATCAGGCGATCGATGTCCTGATCGGCGCGTCGCGGCTGGGTTTTCGGCTCGAGCCAGAGCCATCGCATCATCCGGTAGCGCGCCTCGACGCACATCAGCCATGCGTCCCAGTCCGACCAGTGTCGCAGCAACGGGATGTTGCGAATGTCGCGCAGCCCGTCGCGGATCTCGTACACGTTGAAGTACTTGCCCGCGCGCTGACTCAATTCGTCGAATGCGCGCGCGGCTTGTTCCGGGTCGGAAAGCAGAAAATCGTGGATTTCGATGATTACGTGGCTGCCGGAAAGCTGCTCCAGCAGCGCATCGTCGAACAGGTCGAACTCCGCACCCTCGATATCGCACAGGATGACCCGTTTGGCCGGCTCCCCGCCGTGCTCCGACAGAATCGCGGGCAAGTCGCGATCGGCCTTGCCATAGACCGCGACGCGGTCCGCCAGCCCCATCTCCGCGGCGCGGTGCTGGATCGCGTGGCGGCGCTGCTCGTCCATCTCGAAACACAGGCTGCGGGCAAAGACGTTGTTCCTGACCAGGCCGATGCCGAAAATCCCGTCGGCGGCGCCGAGGTCGACCAGCACCTTGTCGGGCGATCCGAGCGCTTCCAGGATCGCGCATACGGCGATCTCGTAGGTGCCGAGCAGATAGCCGCCGACCGCAACTTCCGCCCAATGACTGAAGCCGATCGGAAACCCGCGCAGGATGCCGTACTGGACGATCGAGCCTGTCTGCTCGCGCAGCAACTGCGACAGATAGTGCAGGCGAAGATTCGCGGCCTGGATCGAACTTTGGCTGAAATACTGCGAGTGGTCCATTTTTGTCGTTCTCTCGGGGTGAGGAAGCGCGTCGGGAAGGGTTGCGATGGCGGGCGGCTTCCGTCGTCGTCCTGCCTGGGACCAGAATATAGCGCGTTGTCGGCTCGCTCAGGAAGCCGGCTACCGGGGCGGCGCCGTCGATACGATGGGACGGGGTTCACCCGGAGCGTCCGGCCGAGCGATTCGCGAATACGCCGGCCACGTTGGGGGCGGCAGGCCAGGCAGCCTATGTAATGCGTATTCGTCGAGCGCCGATTCATTTGTCGGACCGCAAGGACGCACGATCCACCGGCCGCCCCCCTGCATACGCAGGCGGTCGGCCGGCCCCTTCTCGTCATTCACCCGAACGCCGCGTGACCACGACCGAATCGCTTTCCTCCGAAACGAAATCCCGCCACGCGACTGCCGGCGTCCGACGCGTTCATACACGCACGGTCAATTCACCCCGACCGCACTCCACGCGCGGGCGACCGTCGCGCTTTCGGCCGAGTTCGCGCCATACAGGTCGTTCGCGGCCTGGATCGACGCACGCCGCGCGTTCGGGTAGCTCGAGTTGGCGTTCAGGTACACGGTCAGCGTCCGGTACCAGATCTTGCCGGCCTTGTCGCGGCCCAGCCCGCTGAAGGTCGTGTCGCCGTTGCAGACCAGTTGCGTCCTCGACAGGCCGGTGTCGGTCGGCGGCACCGACGGGCCTTCCGACAGCAGGTAGAAGAAGCGGTTGCCGACCCCCGACGTGAAATGCGGATCGTGGCGCGGATTCGACCACGAGAAGCCGCCGGACGGGTAGCAGCTGAACGACCGGCCGTCGAGATCCTGCTTGTACATCTTGCGCAGGCCGCCACTCACCACGCGCGCGCCGATCACGTAGTTGCCGGGATCGTTCGGGTTGTTCGCGTAGAACTTCACGAGCGTGCCGAAAATGTCGGACGTCGATTCGTTCAGGCCGCCCGCATCACCCGAATAGTTCAGGTTGGCGGTGGCCTCGGTCACGCCGTGGCTCATCTCGTGTCCGGCGACGTCGACCGACACCACGGGTTTCGGCAGGCGCGTGCCCGGCTCGCCGTCGCCGTACGCCATCACGCGCGACGACAGCCATGCCGCGTTCGCGCCCGTCGTGCCGCTGCCGGTATTGAACACCACGTGCGCGTAGCTCTTCACACCGCGGCCGTCGTTGAAGATGCCGTTGCGGTTGTGCGTGGTCTTGTAGTAGTCCCAAGTCAATGCGAGCCCGTAGTCGATGTCTGCCGCGACGGTCTGCCGGTCGGTGGTCGCGTTGTTGCCCCACACGTTCGTGCTGCTCGTGAAGATCGGCAGGTCGGTCGCTTGCTCGACCTCGTCGGAGCTGAGACCGCGACCATCGTAGACCGAGCCGCCGCCGCGGCTCGGATCGAGCATCCGGTACGCGTTCGTGCCGGTCTGGTCCGTCGTGAGCGTCAGGTTGCCGTAGTACAGCGAGCGGCCGGTGCCGGTCGCGGCGGCGGTCTTGATCAGGTCCTGTGCATCGAGCAGGGTGCCGGTGCGAGCGTCGACGTAGTAGAGCACGGCGTCGCCGTGGGTCTCGGTCGCCTTGCCGTAGACGCGCACCGCATAGGCCAGCGTCGGCGTGACGTCGCGTGCGAACACGACGAGTTCCGCGTCGTCGACGCGGCGCACGTCGGAGTTGAAGCGCGCGGCCGCGATGTGCCTGGCGCGCGTCGCGCCTACGTCGGGTGCGTTGCGGATCACGGCGCGGTTTCCGACCTTGCCGATCGAGCCGGCGAGATTGATCGGCGCGAGCTGGGTCACGCTTGCCTGCTTCAATTGCCCCTTGCTCGAATGGACGACCACGTCGCCGCCGATCACGGGCAGGCCTGCATGGAAGCGGTCGAAGCGCACGTGCTCGGTGCCGTCGGGATCGACGATCACGTCGCGTACCTGGAACTGGTCGCCGTCGGTCGGTGCGCCTGCTTGTGGCCCCGCGAACTTCAACGTGCGTGCCGTGCCGCCGGCAGCCAGACTGAAGGCGGACGGGTTCTGCTGGATCAGTTGCAGTGCCTTGTCGACCGCGGCCGGCTGGTCGCCGGCCTGGGCAAAAGCGCTGAGACTCGCGAGGGTAATCGCGGTGATGGGCAGCAGTCGAGACAGTTTCTTCATGTAATTCCCCAGGTTATGAATGGGTTTGTTCGAGGAATGCATCAAGTGATGACTTTTAAACAAGACGTGTCGCGAACAGCAGAGGGATGCTAGAAGGTGATTTTTATAATTACAAGATATTTTCTGTTGGATTAATTTTTCATGTCACCGCTGTTAATCAAGTCGGGGTTTGGTGAGGGATTTGAAATGATCGTGTCGGGTGGGGCAGCCGCGTCGGGAGCCGCACATCGAGGTGTGGGGGATTGGGCCGTGATGTACGTGCCGCGATGGGCGGGGCGCGGTGCGGGTCGAGTGGACGGGGAGCGAGTGACGTGTGATCGAGTTGACGGAATGACTGGAATTGGTTTCATTAAATATTGTTTTTTATTATTGTCATTTAATGTATGAGGGTGTCGTCAAGTTGCGTGCAGTTTTCCGTCGACTGATCTTGATTGGGGTAAGGGCGCTGAATTGTGACCCCGAACATTTTGATTTAAATCAGTACCGGCCAGCCTCACGGATCCTGCAGTGACTCCAGCAGCCCCGTTCGTTTCTGCCGAAGCAGCAGGTAACGCATGCATGCGGTGAATGCGAGCGCTCCAGCGCCCGGCGGCGAGTGCACTGCTCGACAACGTGTCCCCGACGACTGCGATTTTTCGCAACATACGTGTGCTCCTCGAAATACGGCGTCGGCGCGGCGCGCGTCGGCCTCTCTCAGATTTGTTCGGATGATTGGCGGGGATTCCATCAAGTTGAGCGGTTCGCGCCCGGCAACAACGGCGCGTAGAGGCGTCCGGCGCGGTCGGCCTCGTCCTTCGCCGCGCTCCACGTTGATCGACGTTTATGGGGGATGTAGGTAGGTGGCCCGATACCGGTCCAGAGAGGGCCAGATCGCCACGAGCGCGGGAGATTCAGCGCGAGCGTGCGCCACTTGGCGAGCACGGCCGTGAACGCGCCTTCGCGCTTGGCTCGGCGGATTTTGTCCGCGACGTTCCAGCCGCGAATGACTAGATTTTACATAATGCTGATTATCGCCAAATTGGGGTCGAAATCGACAACCTCCATCTTCGGTATCACGTCGTGTGCAACGTAATGCTCCCGGCGTGGCCGCGGCCAGCCCGAGGGCGGTTTCCAGCGGATCCGCGCGCAGCGTTAGAATAGCGCCCCTTCTCACAGGAGACGAAAATGTCCTGGTTCGTTTACGAAGTGCCCGAATACCACGAAGACGCTGCGCGTATCGAGCCCTTGAGCGAGCTGCGCAGCCGTGTGCTGAAAGTCAACGGCCCGGCCATGGCCGACGAGCTGGAAAGCGTTCGCGAGAACGCCGCGGCGGCAGCGGACACGCCCGAGCGCCCGTTGCGTACGCCGGAAAATCCGCATGTTTTCCCGATTCCTTACGCCGATTCCATGATTCTGGTCGGCTTCATCTTCGATCTGAAGCGCGAATTCCGGCAACTGATCGTGTCGCCCGTGGAAATGCCCTGGCTGAAAGACGCGTAAAAGGCGGCCGGAACGGAAGTTAGCGTTCGAGCGATCGTGATAAGCAGGATGACATAACACTGACGGCAAACGGCGGTTTGAAAAAAGCCCGCCACGCGTGATGGTCGCGACACACCCGCGCCGTCTTCGCGTCGGACGCGCATCGTCGATCGGCCCGAGGAAGTCGCAGACGTCACACCGTCAGAAATTGCGCGCCAGGCCGACCATGAACATGTCCTGGTCCTTGTTGTTACCGGTTGCGACGCGATTGAAGCGCAAGCTCGCCGCCCAATCGTTCGTGACCTGATAGGTCACCAGCGCGCTGAGCAACGCATTGAGCCTCGTTTTGCGCGAGACCTCGTCCCGGTCATGCGACAGATACGGACCGACACCGGCCGAAAGCGTCCATTTGCTCTTGATCGGCGCGACGTACCAGAATTGCGCGGCCACGCCCCTTCGGCCCGCGACGCCATTGTTGCCTTCGTACACGAAGCTCGCCGAATAGGCCCACGCATTGCCGAACGGTCGTTTGACTTCGATCATGTAGCCCTTTTCGATCGGTACTTGGGGGCGGTTCGTCTGCGACGTCCCAGCCCAAACGCTCACCTGCGTCTTGCCGTCCGACAGCGCCGGGCGAGGATCGCCGCCAAAATCCGAGCCGATGCCGAACAGCACCGCGTCGGAATTGAATCCGCTGAACATCTGGACGTGGTTGTACTGCAGCTTGAGGAAGAACCGATTGGGCACGAGGTAATATCGCACCGCTGCCGACGCACGCACGCCCCAGCGCTTTTCATTGCGCGCCTGATTGTCGACATGCGTGGTGTCCATGCTGAAATACGGCCCGGCCGACAGTTCGAGCGTCACGCGACTGCCGACCGGCCAACGAAACGAGCCCAGCGCGGCGAAGCCGTCACGGTGGTGATCCAGCGGATGTCCCTCGTTCAGATACGCGAGGTAGACCGACAGGTAGTCGTTCAGGACGTCGCCGAAGCCGACTTCGTAGGCGCGCCAATGCATGTCGCCCCCCTCGGTCGCGCGTCCGTCGCCATACACCGCATAGGCGTTGATCGTTCTTTCCGATGGCTTGAAGTCGATCGGAAAGCTCGACGCACTGTCCTCGGCATGCGCGTTGCCCGGGCCAGCAAGCATGGCCAGACCGGCGATCGAACTCGTGAGGATGACGCGCGAATAGATGCGACGGTACGGTCCCATTTGCCCTCCCTCGCCTTGATAACCGCGACTTCCCGGACAAGCTGATGGCGATTATAGGAGGCCGCGAGGGATGGAGCCAGCCCGCGCTCTTCCGCTGCGGTACGCGTCACGGCGCGGCGATCAACGCCTGGACCAGATTGGCGGCCATCGGGCGCCCGAGGCCGGTTACGTAGTCGTATCCGGTTGTCGCAGTGCAAAGCGCGCCGCATGCGCCGTTCGAACCGCTGACGATGTCGTGGAAGTTCGCCGCGTAGGCGCTGGCGGCGAGCCCGTACAGCACGGTCTGGAGCGCGCTCACCGCATTCAGCGTCGTCTTGCCGTGCGCGATGCGCAAGCTGTTCGCGATCGCGATCAACGCGGACCATTGCGGTGCGCCCGCGCTCGTGCCGCCGACCACGAACCACCCGCCCTGCCCCGCATAGCCGTACGAATCGTAGACCGCGAAGCCGGATGCCGGATCGGCGTCATAGGCGACGTCGGGCAGCCCGCGCAAGCCGAGGCTATCCGACGGAATCCGGAAGTTCGACTGATACGTCGGCTCCGTCTCGACGGCGCTCTGTCCGCCGCCACTGCCGGCCCATGCCGTTTCGCCGGCATAGGCGCCGCTCGCATCGGTCGCGATCGACGTGCCGCCGACGCTCAGCACGTACGGCGACGCGGCCGGGTAGTCGATCCCGTTGCCGCCGTCGCCGGACGCTGCGACGAACGACACGCCGTTCGCGCTGGCGAACTGCCCGTCGAATTGCGTTTCGGCCAGGAACTCCCCGCTCCCCCAACTGATCGACACGACCTTCGCACCGACCCCGCCCGGGGCCGGACTCGTCGCGAGCGCGATCGCGCTCATCAGGTCATCGAGCGAGCTCGATGCGGCTTCGACCAGCACGATCCGCGCATTCGGTGCGATCGCGTGCACCCACTGCACGTCGAGCGAACTCTCGAGCGCCCACAGTGCGTCGGGCGGCGGCGGGCGCTTGTCGGCGGTCGCGTACACCTTCGTGAAGCAGCGCGGCGACGCGCACGGCGGCAGGCCGAACGTGCGGCTGAACGTTCGCAGATCCGCCTCGACGTTCGGGTTGTCGTACGCATCGACGATCGCGACGACCTGATCGTCGCCACCGTAGCCGCGCGCCGGCAATTGATCGAACCCGTAGAAACGGCGGATCTGCTGCGGTGACAGGCCGGCCGGATTCCGTTTCGCGGCGCCGTGCAGATGGAGCGGCGGCCGTGCAAACCCGCGCGGCGCGCGCGGTGAGGACTGGGCGAACGACACGCCGCACAAGAGCGCGACGCTCGCCGAAACGACCAGCATCCGCAGCGCACGCGCAAACGAAGCTCGCTTCATGATGTTCCCCGTTGGTCAAGGCGCCGGCGCGCGTCAATGCGCCTTCGCGCTCGTGAACGACAGCGACTTGCCCGTGCCCGCGATGACCAGCCAGTTGACCGGATCGGTGCTCACGATCGTTGCGCTTCCGCTTTTCACGCTCGGCATCTGGTACGTGCTCTTCGGGAGCAGCCAGGTCATGTCCTGCAGGCTGCTCGGGTGCGTCGCGCTGAACGTCCAGCCGGTGCCGGTGTCGGTCGCCGTCCAGTTCACGAGCAGACGGCGCCGGTCGAACTGCGTGAGCTGATCCATCGTGAACCACTTGAACTGGCCGGTCTTCGCGAGCGACGCGGCACGGCTCAGGATTGTCGTGACGACGTTCGGATACCACGACGCGCCGAGTGGATGCATGTAGATCAGCCGGCTCGTGCGGTTCGCGACGACGAAATCCATCAGCGACAGATACCAGTTCTGCACGTCCGCGGTCGGTACCGCGAACTCCTGGAACTCCTCGAACGTCGCGTACTTGCCGAACGGCATCACCGGAAACGCCCAGATGCCGGGATTCAGCAGCGAACCGTTACGATACGCACGCGTTTGCGCATTGCCGGTATGGCCGGTGAAGTAGTAGCCGGAGTAACCGTTCGATTCGAGCCAGTTCACCGCCCACGTCGGCGTATTGCCTTCCGGCGCCGCCCATTCGATGTCCGGCTTGCCCGTCACCGACTGCACCGCATTGCGGTTCAGCACCAGGTACTGCGTGAACGTGCTCGCGTTGGTTTCGCTGGCGTTCGCCCCCCAGTAGTCGTGCGCCCAGCCGCCGTGGCTGCCGACGTTGTGGCCGCGCTTGAGCAGGAACGCGACCAGTTGCTTCGCCTGCGTGTTGTTCGTCAGGTTGATGCCGAGACCATCGCCGATCGTCACGTCGTCAGGGCCGGCCGTCATCACGATCGAATACGGGCCGCTGTTCCAGATACCGTAATTCTTCAGATACTGCGCCGGCTGGATCTGGTCCTCCGCGCAGAAGTGCCAGTTCAGGACCATCCCGGCCTGGGCACGCGGCTGCAGCGACAGGCGCGGCATCGACAGGACGTTCGTCGTGAAGTAACGCAGGAAGCCGTGGATCGGCATGCTGTCGGTTTGTCCGTCGAGATACGCGAGCGGCAGGTTGACGAACATCACGCCGCCGTTTCCATACGCCTGATAGCCGGCGACGAGCCCGAAGTTCGGCGACGTCAGCAGCGTCGTGCCGGTATACGTGCCTTGCGTGACGTAGCTTGGATAGGTGAGGAAACCGTAGACGTAGCCGGAGATTCCTTCGAGCACGTCGGTCGTCGCGGCGGGCGACGTGCTCGCGAACGACGTCGCGCCACTCATCGACATCGATGTCGATGCCGACGACGGCCTCGTCGAGCTCGGCCAGTACGATCCGGAGCCGACCCTTGCGCCGGTCGACACGCGCCCGAGATTCAGCGGCACGCCGGTCATGCGTCCGTTCACCGTCTTGTACGTGAAGTACGCCTGATGGTTGTAACCGGCAAGCCCGCCGGGGTTCGACGTGCTCGGCTGCAGGTAGAGCGGCGGATTCGTCGTCGAGCCGGTCGACGTACTCGACAGTGTGGTGGCCGACGCGGTCGCGGCCGCCGTCGTGCCAGGCCATGTCATCGACTTTCCGGGCGGAATCTGCAGCGCGCGCAACGTGCTGCCCATCCCGGTCACGCTGCCGAGGCCGATCATGTTCCCGCCGAGCGTATCGTAGAGCACGTAGTTGACGCCGGCCATCGAGCTGAAGCGCGATTGCCCGGCCGGATAGAAGCCTGCCGCGTTCAGTACGCCGAAATCATAGACGAGCATCACGCGCCCGCCGTTCAACGCGTAGGTCTGGATGGCGCTCACGAGCGTATCGTCGGCGATCGTATGCACCTGGTCGGGCAGGATGAGGCCCTGGTACTGCTGCAGCGACGTGCCGCCCTGCTTGAATTGCGTGTCGCTGATCAGCGCGATCTGCAGCCCCTCTTCCGCCGCCGAATCGAGCCACGCGGACACCCGCGGGTCCGGCAGCGTGAAGTTGTCCGGCAGCAGCAACAGCAACTGGTTCGACAGTGCGCTCGCCCGCCCGGGTGCCAGCGTCATCAGGCAAACGGAGAAGACGATCAGCACGGTTCGTAGGGTCCGGATTGACTTGGCCAACATTTTTATCTCCCCGTAGAAGGTGGGACGACCGCCGATGCTCGACGCGTCACGGCCCGAGCGTCCCGCTCATCGTCGGCGGGCGGTCTGCGTCGGTCGGGTGGCGCCGTCGGCCGGCGGCGAAGCGCGAACGTGCCGTGTTGTCGGACACCCCGCGACGCATGCGCGTCGAATGGTCGGACGATCACGGGTGCTCGGCGGCTATCGTTCCCACTACGACCGGTGAAGCGAACAACGTGCCAGTCTCGCAACCGCGCCGTCGGGCCGGCCATGGGCGAGGTCGAGCATCCGGGACGCGAAAATCGAGCGCAAAACGTTGCAGCGTCGATACGGCGCCTGTCGCGCGTAATGGAGCGAAGCCGGCGGCCGCGGGCAAGATGGACGATGTGACGCTATTTGGCGCTGTGTCGGCCGGGGCTCGCGCCCGCGGCCGGCCGCGTCGGGCATCGGCAAGCGCGCCGGGCATCAACGGAAAATGATTCTGCCGTGCAACACCGGCGTGGCCCGCGCCTTGCTCGCCTGAACGGTGCGCAACATTCCAGGTTGCGATCAGGAGAGCGAGATGACACGTCAACAGCAACAGACAGGCAAGCAAACCGGCGACGCGAAGCCCGCGGAGAAGCCCGACGACGGGCAGCGGACCTTCGAAACCGATATTTCCGAAACCGGCGACGACGGCACCACGGTGCGCCAGGCGGAGGTTCACGAGGACGACCTGTCCGAGACGAAACCTCCGTCCGATCCGGCTCGCTGAGTGTCCGGAAGCGGCGCGGCCAGCGGGATCACCGCCGGCCGCGCGGCACACCGCGCCGCGCCATCGCTGCCGCGCGAACGACGCAATCCGCCGGCTACCGGCGGAATCATGCAAAATGCTCCGCATCTGAAATCCGAGTGGCGGAGCGTGACCCCGTGGGCATCAATTTCGATTTGACGGACTTGCAGGCGTTTCGCGCGGTCGTGGAAACGGGCAGTTTCCGAAAGGCCGCCGATGCGATCAGCCTGTCCCAGCCCGCATTGAGCCGCCGGATCGACAAGCTCGAGGACGCGCTCGGCGTGCGGCTCTTCGAGCGCACCACGCGCCGCGTGACCCTCACCACCGTCGGCCGCGTGTTCGCCCAGAGCGCCGAACAACTGCTCGACGATCTCGACGCCGCGCTGCTCGGCATCCGCGACGTGTCATCGAGCCGCCTCGGCCATGTGACGATCGCCTGCGTGCCGTCGGTCGCCTACTACTTCCTGCCGCCCATCATCGCCCGCTATCATCAGCGTTTTCCGCGCATCCGCGTGAAACTGCTCGACGCCAGCGCGAACGAGGTGCTCGGCGCGGTGATCAGCGGCGAGGCGGATTTCGGCGTGAGCTTCATCGGCAGCCAGGAGGCGGAGATCGAGTTCAAGGTGTTGCTCCAGGAACGGTTCGTCGCCGCCTGCCGCCGCGACCACCCGCTCGCGCGCAAGAAACGCGTGACCTGGAACGAACTCTACGCGCACGATTACGTATCGGTGGACAAGACGTCCGGTAACCGCCTGCTGCTCGACCAGGCGCTGGCGGCCGTCGCGCCGCGCACGCCGAGCGTCTGCGAGACGCGCCACGTCACGACCCTGCTCGGGCTGATCGAGGCGGGGCTCGGCGTCGCCGCGGTGCCGTCGATGGCGATGCCGGGGCACGACCACCCTGTCATCACGAGCGTGCCGCTCGTCGAACCCGTCGTCAAACGGCGCGTGGGCATCGTCAAGCGGCGCGGGCGCGCGCTGACACCCGCCGCCGAGGCGTTTCACCGGATGGTCGTCGACGCGAAGCGCGGCAGCATCGCCGACAGCGGTACATCGGCATGACGGCGCCGGAACGGAAACGAAGGACGACCGCATCGTGAGGCAGGCCCCGCTGCTCAAATCGCTGTACGTGCAGGTCCTGCTCGCGATGATGCTCGGCATGGGCATCGGCCACGTGTGGCCGGCGGCGGGCGCGATGCTCAAGCCGCTCAGCGACGCGTTCGTCGCGCTGGTGAAGATGACCATCGCGCCGATCGTCTTCTGCACGATCGTGTCGGGCATCACGTCGCTGTCGAACGGGCAGGCCATCGGCCGCACGATCGTGCGGGCGCTCGCGCTCTTCTATCTATTGACCGCCGCCGCGCTCGCGCTCGGGCTCGTCACCGCGTACGTGCTGCAACCGGGCGCCGGCATGCACATCGATGTCCATCACCTCGATGCGAGCCTCCTCGCCCCGTATGTGAAGCATGCGGCGCCGCCCGGGCTCGTGGCGTTCGCGCTCGGCGTGATCCCGGACACGATGCTCGGCGCGTTCGCGAACGGCGAAGTGTTGCCGGTGTTGCTGCTGTCGCTGTTGTTCGGCTTCTCGCTGAACGCGCACCCGCGGGCCGGCCGGCCCGTTCTCGCGCTGATCGACGGCTTCGCCGAGGTCGTCTTTCGCGTGCTCGCGATGATCATGCGGCTCGCGCCGCTCGGCGCATTCGGTGCGATGGCCTTCACGGTTGGCCGCTTCGGCATCGGCTCGGTCGGCTCGCTGGCGAAGCTGATGATGGCCTTCTACGTGGCCTGCGTGCTGTTCGTCGCGGGCGTGCTCGCACCGCTCGCGCGACTGCACGGCTTCGCGCTGTGGCGGCTGTTGCGCTACCTGCGCGAAGAGTTGCTCATCGTCCTCGCGACCTCGTCCACGGAGCCGGTCCTGCCGCGCCTGATCGTCAAGCTGGAAGCGCTCGGCTGCGACAAGGGCGTCGTCGGCCTCGTGCTGCCGGCCGGCTATTCGTTCAATCTGGACGGTACCGCGATCTACCTGACGCTCGCGGCGTTGTTCATCGCGCAGGCGTGCGACATTCCCCTTTCCGCGTCGCAGATCGCGACGATGCTCGCGATCATGCTGCTCACGTCGAAGGGGGCGGCCGGCGTGTCCGGCAGCGGGCTCGTCGCGCTGGTCGCGACGCTCGCCGTGATGCCCGACCTGCCGGTCGCCGGCGTGGCGCTGCTGGTCGGGATCGACCGCTTCATGTCGGAGGCGCGCGCGCTGACCAGCGTGATCAGCAATGCGTGCGCGGTGATTTTCGTGTCGTCGTGGGAAGGGGCGTGCGATCGTGCGCGGCTTGTGCGGACGCTCGCGATGGCCGGGCCGGCCTCGCCGAACGGAGTCGATGAAGATGGTATCGCGGCCCATGCGGGCGGGGACGGGAAGGCACGCTGACCCAAGCCTTCCCGTCTCTCCGGCTCAATGAGCCGAAACCGAATCGAGCCCGGTCGATTTCACGTCGCCCTGCACGTCGGGCGATGCGAGATAGTCGAGCAACGCCTTCGCTTCCTGCGGATGCTGCGCGCCGACCGGGATGCCGGCGGCGAAGCGCGTGACGGATTGCAGCGATTCGGGAATCTTGCCGACGAAGGTCGCCCCCTTGACGGGCAGCAGCTCGCTGACCTGCTGGAAGCCGATTTCGTAGTCGCCGTTCGCGACCACCGACGCCACCGGAATCCGCGGGATCATCTTCGCCTTCGACTTCACCTGCTCGTCGATGCCGAGCTTCTTGAACAGTTCGCGCTCGATATACACGCCGCTCGCGCTGTCCGAATAGGCGATCGACTTCGCGTGCAGCAGCACCTGCTTGAGGCCTTCGGCCGTGCTGATGTCGGGCTTGGCCGCGCCGTCGCGCACGACCATGCCGATGCGCGAGTCGGCCAGATCGACGCGGGACCCCGGGATCACCTTGCCCTGCTTGATCAGATCGTCCAGCGCGTAGCCGACCATGATGACGGCGTCGGCGGGCTCGCCGCGCGCGAGCCGGTTCGGAATCGCTTCGGGCGACTTGCCCATCGACGGGCCGAGCGCGGTGTCGAGCGTATTGCCGGTCGTCGACGCGAACCGGGGGCCGAGCACCTTGTAGGCGGCGGTGAAGCCGCCTGAGCTCATCACGTGCAGCTCGGCGGCCTGGACGTTGGCCGCCACCGCCGCGGTGGCGACGAGCGCGGTCGCGCAGCATTTCAGGAGCAGATTTCTCATGGTTGGTCGTGGTCGTACGAATGCGTGGGTGGGATGAACGTTCCGGCCGGGCCGGACATCAATGCGCCGGCGTCAACGTCGCGGCGTGCCGGCGATAGAGCGCGAACGTCGCCAGCAGCGCGCATACCGCGGCGAAGCTCATCCAGTAGCCCGGTGCGGCCTTGTCGCCGGTCATGTGAATGAGCCCGGTCGAGATGGCCGGCGTGAAGCCCCCGAACACGGCCGTCGCGAGGCTGTAGGCGAGCGAGAAGCCCGCGACCCGCACCTGCACCGGCATCACCTCCGTGAGCGCGACGACCATCGCACCGTTGTAGATGCCGTACATGAACGAGAGCCAGAGCAGCACGAGCAGCATGTGGGCGAACGACGGCGCGTGCGCAAGGAACGACAGCGCCGGGTAGGCGGTCGCGACGGTGAGCATCGTCATGCCGACCAGCAGCGGCCGGCGGCCGATCCGGTCGGACAGCGCGCCGCCGATCGGCAGCCACACGAAGTTCGACACGCCGACGCAGAGCGTCACGAGCAGGCTGTCGGCGGTGCTCAGGTGCAGCACCGTCTTGCCGAAGGTCGGCGCGTAGACGGTGATCAGATAGAAGCTCGTGGTGGTCATCGCGACCAGCATCATGCCGGCGACCACGACGCCCCAGTTCTGGACCAGCGTACCGAACACTTCCTTCATGCCCGGACGATGCTTGCGTGCCTTGAATTCCTGGGTTTCCTCCAGGTTGCGGCGCAGCATGAAGATGAACGGCACGATCATGCAGCCGACGAAGAACGGCACGCGCCATCCCCAGGCGGCGATCTGCGATGCGCTCAGCCACTGATTGAGCGCGAAACCGAGGGCCGCCGCGATGACGATCGCCACCTGCTGGCTCGCCGATTGCCAGCTCGTGAAGAAGCCCTTGCGGCCGGGCGTCGCCAGCTCGGCCAGATAGACCGAGACGCCGCCCAGTTCGGCGCCTGCGGAGAAGCCCTGCAGCAGCCGGCCGATCAGCACGAGCACGGGCGCCAGCAGCCCGATCGTCGCGTAGCCCGGCACGAACGCGATCAGGATGGTGCCGCTCGCCATGATGGACAGCGTGACGATCAGGCCCTTGCGGCGGCCGACCTCGTCGATGTACGCGCCCAGCACGATCGCGCCCAGCGGCCGCATCAGGAAGCCGGCGCCGAACACGGCGAAGGTCATCATCAACGACGCGAACTCGCTTTGCGCGGGGAAGAAGACGTTGGCGATCTGCGTGGCGTAGAAGCCGAACAGGAAGAAGTCGAACTGCTCGAGAAAATTGCCGGCCGTGACGCGAAAGATCGCGGCGGCCTTCGAGCGTTCGGCCGGAAGGCTGGACGAGGGATGCATCGAGGGTGTCTCCTGAAAATCCTGGAATACGCGGGAGGGACTGGTCTGATTGTCGTTTTCCGGCATGTTGGCGCGGTATCGCTCAAACGATAAGTGCGATTTTTGGAACGATTGATGCAGTATCGTTATCAGTTGGCAAATGCTGCGCAGGTCCGGACGGCACTCGGGCATCTCGCTGCGAGGCCGCATACGTTTGCGTCGCCGTGCGATGCCGCCATCGTCGGCGGGCCACCACGCGGGCCTCGATTTTTTGTTAACCGTGCCGTTAACGAGAATTTGACCGGCGCCGGCGCCATTGCAGCCGGCGTCCCAAACGAGCGCGAGCATGCCCGCATTCACTTCGATCGAGAAAATCGCCGACTGGGCCGGACGCAACCCGTTCGTCGTCGGTGCGTTGGGCACGCTGATGTCGCTCGCGGCGCTCGGGATCAGCGCGGTGACGCTGTGGGCCGCGCGCAGCGAGGTCGTCGAGCACGCGCACGAGACGTCGCGCAACGTCGCGGCCGTGCTGGCGAGCCAGATCTCGAGGACGGTCGAAACGTCGAACAACGCGCTGATCGCGCTGACCGTCGATCTCGGCAAGCCGTCCGTACAGCGCATGGATGCCGGATTGCGGCACGACCTGCTGTTCGAGCGCACCGCGGCGCAGTACGTGACCGGCATGGGCGTGACCGACCGGCACGGCCGGTTGATCGACGGCTGCTGCAGCGCGACCCATCGCTGGGACTTCAGCGATCGCGATTACTTCAAGGTCCATCGCGATGCGGACAATCTCGGTCTCTACGTCTCCCAGCCCTATCGCGCGCGCTCGCGCGGCGACAAGGAGTCCATCGCGCTGTCGCGACGCATCGAGCGGCCGGATCACGGGTTCGACGGGATCGCGGTCGTCGCCATCGATCTCGCCTATTTCGAGCAGCTTCTGTCCCGCCTCGATGTCGGGCCGAACGGGGTCAGCGCGATCGTGCGCGCGGACGGCACGATCCTCGCGAGAAACCCGTCGTTGAACGACGGCCAGATGAGCCGCCTGCGTCGTTCGACATCCTTCAAGCGGATGGTGAACAGCGAATCGGGCTTCTATCCCGCGCGATCGAGCATCGACGGCACCATGCGGTTGTATACCTACCAGCGGATACCGGGCACCCCGCTGATCGCGGTCGTCGCGCCGGCCGAAAGCGACGTGCTGGCCGGCATCCGGCGCCTGTCGTGGACGGTCGGCGTGTCGGCATCCGTGATCGGCGCATCGTTCTGCGCGGTGGTCTGGCTGCTGGCCTTCGCATTGCGGGACAACTTCCGCAAGCAGACGCTGCTGACCGACCTCACCCGCACCGATCCGCTGACCGGGCTGCACAATCGCCGCGCGCTCGATACCGCGCTGGCCGACGAATGGGAACGGCTGCAGCGCGGCAGCGGCGGCAGCCTCTCGGTGCTGTTCATCGACGCCGATCACTTCAAGCAGTACAACGACCGGCACGGGCACGCGCTGGGCGACACGGCGCTGCGCTTTCTCGCCGAATGCATCCGCGCGCATACGCGGCGGCGCGGCGACCTCGCCGCGCGCTACGGCGGCGAGGAGTTCGTCGCGGTGTTGCCGGATACCGATGAAAACGGGGCCGCGCGGGTCGCCGACGCGATTCGCCGCGAAGTCGAACGCAACCGGCTCGACGGGTTTGCGGAAACGGTTCCGCCCTTCACCGTCAGCATCGGCTGCGCGACCAGCCGGCGCGCACGGCATGTGTCGGTGCATGCGCTGACGCACGACGCGGACATGGCGCTCTACCGAGCGAAGCGCGAAGGAAGGAATCGTGTGTGTCGCGCGCAGGCGGAGCCGGTCGCGCAGCCGGCGTGAAGCGGGGAAAAGGCATCGGCGCGTGGCGTTCGCCCGGCGGTGCGCCGCGACCAGACGACGCCCGACAGACCAGCCGTCAACCGGTCCTCCCCCCACCCCGACGCATCACGACGAGCGCATGAAGTAATGCAGCGCCAGCTCGACCCAGTACCGGACCCCGGCCGGAATGATGTCGTCGTTGAAGTCGTATTTCGGATGATGCAGCGACGGTGCCGTCGCGCCGTCCTGCGCATTGCCGATCAGCACATACGCGCCCGGCCGCTCCTCCAGCATGAAGCCGAAGTCTTCGGACGTCATGTTCGGCGGCACGTCGCGGGACAGGCGTTCGTCGCCGAACGTCGCGCGAATCACCGCTTCGCACAGCGCCGTCTCGGCCGGCGTATTGACCGTCGCCGGATAGTACTGAAAAAACTCGACGTCGACCTGCGCACCATACGCATGCGCCAACCCCTCGCACGCAAGCCGCACGTCGCGCTGCAACTGCTGCTGCAATGCCGACGACAACGTGCGAATCGTGCCGCGCAGCTCGGCGGTGTCGGGAATCACGTTGTCGGTCGTGCCCGCATGGAACATGCAGACGGAAATGACCGCGGGGTCCACCGGGTCCTTGTGCCGCGCGGCGATGGTCTGGCACTGCAGCACCATCGAGCACGCGAGCGGCACGGGATCGATGCCCAGATGCGGCTGCGCCGCGTGCGCGCCCTTGCCCGTGACCGTGATCCTGAAGCGCGAGCCCGCGGCCATGATCGGGCCCGTGCGCAACCCGAAATGCCCGGCCGGCAACCCGGGCCAGTTGTGCATGCCGAATACCGCTTCCGTCGGGTATCGCTCGAACAGCCCGTCGTCGATCATCCTGCGCGCGCCCGCGCCGCCCTCTTCGCCCGGCTGAAACACGAAATGGACGGTGCCGGGCAACTGCGGCATTGCCTTCAGCACGCGCGCGGCGCCGAGCAACATCACGGTATGGCCGTCATGGCCGCACGCGTGCATGATTCCGTGCGTGCAAGATGCATGCGCGAAGTCGTTGGCTTCGTGGATCGGCAATGCGTCCAGATCGGCGCGCAGCACGATGCCGCGGCCCGGATCCGCGCCGGGCAGGCTCGCCACCACGCCCGTGCCGCCCAGCCCGCGCGACACCGCATAGCCGAGCGCCTCCAGCTCGCGGGCGACGACGTCGGCCGTCCGGTGTTCTTCGAATCGCAACTCGGGATGCGCATGCAGGTCGCGGCGCAGCTTTGCCCAGTGCGCGTGATGCGCGTGCAGCGACGGGACGGGAGTGACGGGGTTGTCCAATTTAGGCACCTTCGGAAAGTAGCGGGCTTGCAGCCGTCATGCCGGCGCGTGTCGCGCGCGGCGGCTGGGTCAGTCGTAACAGCCGACGATCGACTTGATCTCCATGTATTCCTCCATCCCTTCGATCCCGTACTCGCGGCCGTTGCCCGACTGCTTGTACCCGCCGAACGGCGCCTGCGGATCCCAGGCCGGGTAGTTCAGATGCACCTGCCCCGCCCGGATGCGGGCGGCCACCGCGCGGACGTGTTCCTTGTCGGTGCCTTGCACATGCGCGCCGAGCCCGTAGACCGTGTCGTTCGCGATGGCGACCGCTTCGTCGACGGTGTCGTAAGGCAGGATCGCGAGCACCGGGCCGAAGATCTCCTGCTGCGCGATCGCCATGTCGGTGCGCACGTCGGAGAAAATCGTCGGCCGCGCATAAAAGCCGCGGTCGAGCCCCGCGGGTCGGCCGGGGCCGCCGGCGATCAGTTTCGCGCGTTCGTCGATGCCCACGTCGATCATCTGTGCAACGCGGCCGAACTGCGCGCGATTGGCCAGCGGCCCGTGCGTGGTTGCGTCGTCGAACGGATCGCCGACGACGAGTCCCTGCATCGCCGCGACGGCCAGCGCCTCCACCACGCCGAGCACGGCGCGCGGCACGATCATGCGGGTCGGCGCGCTGCACGACTGCCCCATGTTGCGGAACGCGGCGGCCACGCCGGGCGGGATCGCACGCGACAGGTCCGCATCCGGCAACACGATATTCGGCGACTTGCCGCCCAGCTCCTGCGCGACGCGCTTGACGGTGGTGGCGGCCGCCTGCGCCACCAGCACGCCGGCCCGCGTCGATCCGGTGATCGACACCATGTCGACCTCCGGGTGCGACGCAAGCGCGGCCCCCACGGTTTCGCCGCTGCCGCTCACGAGATTGAAGACGCCGGCGGGCACGCCCGCATCGGCAATCACTTCCGCGAACAGCAGCGCGCTGAGCGGCGACAGCTCGCTCGGCTTGAGCACGACCGTGCAGCCGGCTGCGAGCGCCGGCCCGACCTTCGCGGTGATCTGGTAGATCGGCCAGTTCCACGGCGTGATCAGCGCGCACACGCCGATCGGCTCGCGCGCGACCGCGGTCGTCCCGCGCCGCTCGACGAACGGGTAGCGCGCGAGGTTGTCGCGTGCGACCCGGATATGTTCGGCCGCGAGCGGCACGTGCGCGCCGCGTGCATAGCCGAGCGGCGCACCCATCTCCAGCGCGAGTGCCGTGGCGAACAACTCGGCGCGTTCCAGCATCAACGCATGGATGCGGTCGAGCAGCGCGGCGCGTTCCTGGGGTGAAGTCGCGGACCAGCGTTCGAACGCGTGGCGCGCGGCCTGCACCGCGCGATCGGCGTCATGTGCGTTCCCGAGCGGGATCTCGCACAGCGTGTCTTCCGTGGACGGGCTGACGACCGCGAACCGGTCACGGCCGTCGGGCATGACCCAGTCGCCGTCGATGAAGAACCGATCCAGCCTTCCGGCTTGCATCAGGCGATGAACCGGTGAATTGACGGGGGAATGCATGGCAGGAATATCCTTGAGTCGATACCGTGCGTCGACGCACGGCGAAGGCCGTGATGAGCCGAAGCAGCGGTCGGAACGCGTCGCGGCCGCCCGCTAGAAATCCGCGACCTTGCCCCACGCGGATTCGGCGAACCGGCTGGGCCGATACGGCGCCGGATCGACGAGCGGTTGCGCACCGGTCGCGAGATCCGCGATCAGGTGCCCGGCGCCCGGGCCGATCCCGAAGCCGTGCCCCGAAAACCCGGCCGCGAGGATCAGCCCCGGCACGCCCGGCACTTCGCCGATGCCCGGCACGCCGTCCGGCGTGCTGTCGACGAAGCCGGCCCACGCGTGCGTGATCCTCGCTTCGCGCAGCTCGGGCAACAGTTCGGCCGCGCGGCGGTAAGTTTCGGCGACCGTCGGCATGTCGGGCTTCGGATCCAGGATGCGCACCGCCTCCATCGGCGTCGGCGCGTCGAGGCGCCAGCGCTTCAGCGTTTCGTGGCCGCCCCGCACGCCTTCGAGGCCGCCCGGCAGCAGATTGCGCCAGCGTTTCGCGAACATCGGCACGAATTGCGGCGCGAAGCGCAGGAACTGCGGCGTCAGGTCCACGCGCGCGCGGCCGCTGATCGCCAATGCATAGCGTCCGTCGCTGCGTCGCGTCACGGACACGCCGGACGTGTACATCGCCTCCGGCAGCGGCGTTTCGACGGGCGACACGCTCAGGATCGACTGACGGATCGACGCCTGCGGAAACCGGATGCCGAGCTGCCGGCAGAACGACGACGCCCATGCGCCGCCGGCCATCACGACCGTGCGCGTCTTGATGACGCCGGCCTCGGTGACGACGCCGGCGACCCGGCCGCCCTCCAGCTCGATGCCGCGCGCCGCGCAGTGCTGGTGGACGCTGCCGCCCAGCTTGATCAGCGCGGCGGCCACGGCCGGCGCGGCCTTTCCGGGGTCGGCCGTGCCGTCGGTCGGCGAGAACACGCCGCCCTTCCACTGCCGCCCGGTCGCCCGTCCGCGCTCGGCGGCCTGCTTGCTGTCGAGCATATACGTGGTCACGCCCGCGGTCTTCGCGAATTCGCCCCAGCTGGCCCAGCGGGACAGCTCGGCGTCGTCATTGCTCAGATACAGCAACCCGCAGCGATGAAAGCCCGTGTCTTCTCCCGATTCGGCGGTGAATCGTTCCCACAGATCGATGCTCTTGCTGGCCATCGGCAACTCGCGCGCGTCGCGGTTCTGCTGCCGGCACCAGCCCCAGTTGCGGCTCGACTGTTCGGCGCCGATGCGGCCCTTCTCGACGAGCGCGACCGATACGCCGCGGCGGGCCAGATAGTAGGCGGTGAAGACGCCGATGATGCCGCCGCCGATCACGACGACGTCGGCCGCGGCCGGCGGCGTGGACAAGGTTTCGATATGACGCAACGGAGGGGACATGTTCAGTCTCGCTCGACGGGGGCGTTGACGGTCTGCATCACGTAGAACTTCGCGACGCGTTCGCTGCTTTCCCACCCGATCGACGCGCCGCGCGGCACGAACAGCGCATCGCCGGCGCCGAGCGCCAGCACGCTGCCGTCGGGCGCGGCGAACCGTACGCCGCCGTCCAGCAGGAACATGAACTCGTTGGCGCGATGCGGCCGGACGATCCGGTGATACGGCGTCGAATCCCACGTGCCCGCGCAGTACCCGGCGCCGTCGTCGGTGAACACGTTGTCGCTGCGGCATTGCGGCGCGGGGCCGAGCAGCACCTCGGCCGGCAGCGTCGCGGACGGCTTGAAGTCCGCGTCGGCGTACAGCGCGAAGAGACCTTGCTTCGTCGGTGTCTCGCACGCCGCCGCGCAGAACGTCAGCCGCACGGGCGCTTGCGCGGCGATGCGCAGCGCGGTGCCGCAGCCGATGACGGCACCCTGTCGCGGACCGAGCACCAGCGGCGCGGCGCCGGCCGCTTCGAGCGTCAACTCGCCTTCGACGACGACGAGGGTTTCGACGTGCGGAAAGCTCGCCACGTCCAGCGCGCCCACGAAGGCGATGCGCCCGGCGGCCATCGCGTCGGGGCCTTCCCACGCAATCTCGCGATGCGCCGCGAACGGATCGCTCGCGCCGAACCCCTGCTGGCGGAAGGCGGTGGAAGACGGTGCGCCGTCGGCCCGGTGCAACACGAAAACTGCGGTCATTTCTGCTCCTGTGCAATGCGTGGCGACCTGGTTCGAAGCCGTCACGCGATATCGGAAATCGTCGTTCGCCGGCGCTCCTGCCGGAACGCCTCGGCGGCGCATGTCGTCCATGCGTGCGCCTATGCCGCGTGACACGACGCTTCGCGGCGTTCGCCGCGCACGCGCGTCGATGGCGCTCGCACCGGCGCGCCGGCCGTTCGGGCGACCACGTAGTCGCGCGGCGTGATCCCGAGCACGCGCCGGAAATGCCGGCACAGGTGGCTCTGATCGAAAAAGCCGACGTCGGTCGCGACGATCGACGGCGCGAGACCCGCGCGCAGCAGGTCCTGCGCCCGCCGCACTCGCACGAGACACAGATACCGGTGCGGCGACAGACCGGTTTCGCTGCGAAAGCGCGCGGTGAAACGCGACACGCTCAACCCGGCCACCGCCGCGAGCGTGTCGAGGTTCAGCGGCTGCGCGAACGCCGCGTCGATCGTGCGCAGCACGTCGCCGATCGCCGGCGACACGGGCCGCGCGACACGCGGCGAGCCCACGAATTGCACTGTCATGTCGAATTCTCCCGGCGCTCGCTTCAATGCAGGAAATCCTGCATCCGGTAATACGCGCCGACGAGCGGCAGGAACCACGCGTGCCCGAAATGGCCGGGTATCGCCGGCCAGTCGAGTGCGCGCCACGGGTTCGACGCGGCCGCGCCATACAGCACGTCGGCCATCACGCGGCCCATGTGCACCGACATCTGCACGCCGTGCCCGCTGTAGCCCATCGAGTAATAGAGCCCGTCGTGCTGGCCCGCGCGCGGCAGCCGGTCGGCGGTGATGTCGACCAGCCCGCCCCAGCAGTAGTCGAGCCGCACGCCGGCCAGCTCGGGGAAATAGCCGGCCATGCCGGCGCGCAGGATGTCGCCGCTCTTCGCGTCGGAGCGCGGGCTCGACATCGCGAAACGCGCGCGGCCACCGAACAGCAGCCGGTTGTCGGGCGTCACGCGAAAATAGTTGCCGATCTGGCGCGACGTCACGTACGCACGGCGCTGCGGAAACAGCCGGTTCAACTGCGCGTCGGGCAGCGGCTCGGTCACGACGATGAAGCTGCCGACCGGCGCGATGCGTCGCCGGAACCATGCGAACGGCCCGTGCTGCGACGCGCCGGTCGCGACCAGCACGCGATCGGCGACGATCGTGCCGCGCGTGCAGGTGATCCGGTGGCGCTCGCCGTCCAGCCGGTCGAGCCGTGTGACGGCCGCTTGCTCGTACACGCGTGCGCCGGCCCGCACGGCCGCTTGCGCGAGCCCGACGCCGAACTTGCCCATGTGCATCTGCGCGCCGTTGCGCTGCAGGAGCCCGCCGTAAAAGCCGTCGGACGCGATTTCATCGCGGATCCGCGACGGCTCGATCAGCTCGATGTCCGGATCGACGTCGCGCCGCAACGCATTGAAGGTCTTTTCGAGCCCCGCGAAATGCTGCGGTTTCGCGGCGAGCTTCAGCTTGCCCGTTCGCCGGAAATCGCAGTCGATCGCCTGTTCGGTGACGATCGTCTCGACGCTCTTCACCGCGCTTTCGTACGCGAGATAAAACTGCTTCGCCTGCGCGGCGCCGATGCGCGCGGCCAGCGACGCGTAGTCCTGCGCGACGCCCGTATTACACTGGCCGCCGTTGCGGCCGGACGCTTCGCCCGCGACCTGCGCGGCTTCGAGCACGACCACCGAGACGCCGCGCTGCGCGAGCGCGAGCGCCGCCGACAAGCCGGTGAAACCGCCACCGATGACGACCACGTCGGCCCGCCCTTCGACGGGCCCGACGCTGCCCGCGCGAAACGCGGGACGGGTATCCAGCCAGTACGATTCCAGTTTCATCGGATTCTTCTCGAGCATTCCCGCAACGACGATCGGCGATCGTTCAATGCGAATCATTTAATCACCGTCAAAAACCGCAGTTGCCGCGTATTCGCGCGCGGCACGCGTACAAATCGTCGTTTTGCGCGACCGCCGCAGCAGACTATGCGGCGGGCCGTTCACCGCGCCGCGCGACGCACGGTTCGCGCCACGGACTACAGCTGCACCGGCGTGACACCCGCGGGCGCCGGCTCCGCCTGAAAGCGCGCGAGATCCTCCTCGCTGCGATGGCACAGCACCTGCGCGCCGTTCCCGAGCGTGCGCAGCGACGGGGCCGTGCGGTTGCACACGCCGTCCACGCGCATCGCGCAGCGCGACAGGAACGGACACAGCTCGGCCTCGTGCTCGCGCTCGCCGATCGGCACCAGCGGACGATGGCAGCGCTCGGCCGCATCGTCGAGCCAGCCCGCGCGCAATTCCGGCGCGGACGACACCAGCAGATGCGAATACGGGTGATAAGGCGGCGCGCACAGCGCGTCGCGACTGCCCGTCTCCACGCGCCGGCCCGCATACAGCACGACGATGTCGTCGCTGATCGCGCGCACCTTCGCGATGTCGTGCGTGATGAACACGTACGACACGCCGAGCTTCGCCTGCAGGTCGCGCAGCAGTTCGATGATCGCGGCGCCGACCACGGTGTCGAGCGCCGACGTGACCTCGTCGCACAGGATCAGGTCGGGTTCGGCGGCGAGCGCCCGCGCGAGATTCACGCGCTGCTTCTGCCCGCCGGACAATTCGCCGGTACGCCGCGCGGCCACCGCCGGCGGCAGCCGCACGAGTTCGAGCAGTTCCGCGACGCGCTGCCGCGCACGCGCGCCCTTGATCCCGTGATAGAACGCGAGCGGTCGCGCGAGCGTGCGCTCGACGGTATGCACCGGATTGAGCGCGGTATCGGCGTTCTGGAACACGATCTGCACGCGGCGATGCTGCTCCTTCGTGCGCTTGCCGATATCGCGCGCGAGCGGCACGCCGTCGAGCAGGATCTCGCCGCCGGTCGCCGGCACGAGGCCCGCGATCACCTTCGCGAGCGTCGTCTTGCCGGAACCGGATTCGCCGATCACGCCGACGGTCTGCCCGCGCCCGATGCGCAGGTCGACTTCATGCAGGATCACCTTCGCGGGCCAGCCGTTCGCCGCGCGGCCGCCGTAACCGGCGATCGCGCCGCGCACGTCGAGCAGCGGCGCCGGCGCGGCCGGTCGTTGCACTTCCCCGCCACGTTCGGCATCGTTCGGCGTGACCGCCGCGATCAGGCTCTGCGTGTACGGATGCGTCGGCGCATGCAGGATCTGTTCGGTCGCACCCGCCTCGCGGATCACGCCGTCGCTCAGCACGACGATCCGGTCGGCCATCTGCGCGACCACGGCCAGGTCGTGCGACACGTACACCGCGCTCATCCCGTAGCGCCGGATCACGCGCTTGAACGCCTGCAGCACGTCGATCTGCGTGGTCACGTCGAGCGCGGTGGTCGGCTCGTCGAGGATCACCAGTTCCGGATCGGTGATCAGCGCCATCGCGGCCATCAGCCGCTGCAACTGCCCGCCCGAGACCTGGTGCGGATAGCGCTTGCCGATCGTCTCCGGCTCCGGCAGCGCGAGCGCGCGAAACAGCTCGATCGCCTTCGCCTGCGCGTCGCGCTTCGTCATCGTCTTGTGGATCAGTGCGCTCTCGATCACCTGGTCGAGAATCGTGCGCGACGGATTGAACGCGGCGGCGGCGCTCTGCGCGATATACGCGACCTTGCGGCCGCGCAGCGCGGTCAGCGCCGCGGCGGAAAGCGTGCACACGTCGGAGCCGTCGAGCTTCACCGAGCCGCCGGCGATCCGGCAGCCGGCGCGCGCATGGCCCATCAGCGACAGCGCGATCGTCGTCTTGCCGGAGCCCGATTCGCCGATCAGCGCGAGCACCTCGCCGCGTCCGATGTCGAAGTCGACGCCGTGGACGATCGTCGTTTCCTCGCCGCCCGGCCGGCCGCCGACCACGCGCAGCCCGCGCACCTCGACGAGCGGGTTCGATTCGTGTCGCATCAGTGTCCTCCGGCGGCGCCGGCCGCGCCCTTGCGGCGGCCGCGATGCGGCAGACCGTCGATCAACAGGTTGACGCCCACCGTCAGGATCGCGATCGCGACCGCGGGCATGATCGCGACGGCCGAGCCGTCGCCGAGGCTCGCGATGTTCTCGCGCACGAGCGAGCCGAGGTCCGCATACGGCGGCTGCACGCCAAGGCCGAGAAAGCTGAGGCCGCTCAGCAGCAGCACGACGAACGTGAAGCGCAGCCCGGTATCCGCCAGCATCGGGTGGATCATGTTCGGCAGCATCTCGACGCACGCGATGTACAGCGCGCTCTCGCCGCGCGCCTTTGCCACCTGCACGAATTCGAGCGTGCTGATGTTGACGGCCAGCGCGCGCGCGATCCGGTACGAGCCCGGCATGTAGCTGACCGCGGCTGTGAGCACCAGCAGCGGCAGCGACGAGCCGAACGCGGCGACGAACATCAGCGCGAACATCTTCGACGGAATCGACGTGAGCGCGTCGAGCAGCCGGCTCATCGTCTCGTCGACCGCGCGGCCCGACACGGTCGCGAGCAGCCCGAGCGTCGTGCCGGTCAGCGCGGCGAGCAGCACCGCGGCCAGCGCGAGCAGCACGGTCAGCCGCGTGCCGTACAGGATGCGGCTCAGCATGTCGCGGCCGAGGAAGTCGGAACCGAACGGCAGCTTCGCACCGAACGGCGCGAATACATCCGGCGTGACGATCGCGCCGACGTCGTGCGGCGCGAGCAGCGGCGCGAACACCGCGATGAACAGCATCAGGCCGACCATCGACAGGCCGACGCGGCCGCCGGTCGTCAGCCTGATGCGTGCGCCGCGGCGCTTGCGGGGCTGGTCGGGGGACGGCGCGGCGGGCGGCGTCGCGCCTCCCCACGGCGCGCGCGGGTCGCCTGACGGCGGCAGCGCGCTGCTGCGATGAACGGGTTCGGTCGGGTGCATGGGCGGCATCTCGGAAGAAGAACGGGACACTCAGGTCCGCAGTCGCGGGTTCGACACGATCGAGCACAGATCGGCGAACAGCACGAGCATCAGGTACGCGACGCAGAAAATCAGCGTGCATGCCTGGACCAACGGGAAATCGCGGTTGCCGACGGCATCGACCATCAGGCTCGCGAGGCCCGGATAGTTGAAGATCGTCTCGACGACGATCACGCCGCCGAGCAGATACGACAGGCTCAGCGCGATCGCGTTGGCGATCGGACCGATCGCGTTCGGCAGCGCGTGGCGCAGCACGACGCGCGCGGGGCTCGCGCCCTTGAGCATCGCCATCTCGACGTACGACGCGCTCAGCTGCTCGATCACCGCGGCGCGCGTCATCCGCGCCATCTGCGCGATCACGACCGCGCACAGCGTCAGCACCGGCATCGCATACGCCCGCAGGAAATCGTGCAGGCTGTCGATCGAGCCGCTGTACGACAGCGCGGACAACCAGCGCAGCTTCACCGCGAACACGAGCACGGCGACCGTCGCGATCAGGAACTCCGGCGTCGCGACGAGCGACAGCGTGCCGAGGCTGATCACGCGGTCGACCACCGACTCGCGTTTGACCGCGGCGAGGATGCCGAGCAGCAACGCGATCGGCACCGACACGGCGGTCGTGATCGCCGCGAGCGCGAGCGACTTCGGCAGGCGCCCGCCGATCAGCTCCGACACCGGCATGTCGCCGGACAGCGAACGGCCGAAATCGCCGTGCAGCAGCCCGCCGAGCCAGTGCATGTAACGCACGTGCGCCGGCATGTCGAGCCCGAACTGCTGACGCAGCGCGGCGACCGTCTCCGGCGTCGCCGACTGACCCAGCGCGGCCTGCGCGGCGTCGCCCGGCAGCAGGTTCGTGATCGTGAAGATGATCGCGGACACGATCAGCAGCGTCAGCGCGGTGACCGCGATACGTCGACCGATCAGCCCAAGCAGGATTCGATTCATGAAACGGCACTCCGGGAAAGATCCCGCGCGACCGGGGCGGTGGCCCGCTGCGGCCGCGCGGCGGCGTCACGTATCGACGTCAGGCGTTCCACCACACGTACTCGGCGAACATGAAGCCCATCATCCCGCCGGTCGGGATCGACCCGAGGCCCGCGAGCCGCTTGTCGTAGCCGTCGAGGAAGCTGATGAACGCCGGAATGCCGACCCGGCCCTGCTGCGCGACGAGCGTCTGCATCTCGCCGTATATCTGCTTGCGCTTCGCATCGTCGGTCTCCGAGCGCGCGGCGAGCAGCAGCTGATCGAACTTCGCGTTCTTCCAGCCCGACTCGTTCCACGCGGCGTCCGACTTGAAGAACTGCGTGAACAGCACGTCGGCGCTCGAGCGCGGGTTGATGTTGCCGAAGCCGAGCGGATGCTTCATCCAGTGGTTCGACCAGTAGCCGTCGGGCGACACGCGGTTGACCTGCAGGTTCAGCCCGATCTTCTGGCCGGCCTGCTGCAGCAGCACGGCCATTTCGATCGACCCGTTCGCATCGGACGTCGCATAGATCGGCGGCAGCGCCGTGCCGAGCGCGCCGGCCTTCTGGAACAGGAATTTCGCCTTGTCCGGATCGTGCGGCCGCTGCGGCAGCGACGCGTTGAAGTAGCGATGCCCCGGCGGAATCGGCTGGTCGTTGCCGATCACCGCATAGCCGCGAAATACCGCCGAGCGGATCTGTTCGCGATCGAACAGGTACTTCATCCCCTCGACGAAATCGGGATTCGCGGTGATCGGGCTTTCGCTGCGCATGATCAGGTCGGTATAGAGCCCCGACTTGGTTTCCTTCAGCGCATAGCCGGGCGTCGACGCGACCCGTTGCGTCGAGCGCGGGTCGATCGCGTTGATCAGGTGCACGTCGCCCGACAGCAGCGCGTTCAGGCGCGCGGCGCTGTCGCTGATGCCGATCAGTTCGATCTCGTCGAGATACGGCATGCCCGGCTTGAAGTAGCTGTCGTTGCGCACGCCGACGGTCGACACGCCCGGCTTGAACGACTTGAGCTTGTACGGGCCGCAGCCGATGCCGGTCGCGAAATCGGTCGTGCCGTCCTTGACGATCACGAGTTGCGGCGTCGCGAGGATGACCGGCAGATCGGCGTTCGCGCTGGCGAGCGTGAGCGTGACCTCGTCCGGGCCGCTCGCCTTCGCGTCCGCGAACTGGTCGGCGAGCGGCTTGACCTTCGACGCGGTGGCCGCGTTCTTGTGGCGCATCAGCGAGAACACCACGTCAGCCGGGCCAACGGGTTTGCCGTCGTGGAACGTGACGCCCTTGCGCAGCTTGATGATCCAGGTCTTCGCATCGGTCGTGTGCAACGACTCGGCGAGATTCATCTGCGGCGTGAGGCTCCCGTCGAGCTGCGTGAGGCCGCTGTAGAACATGAAGAAGCGGATGTAGTCCGCGCCCGTCGAACCCTTGGCCGGGTCGAGCGTATCGGCGGTCGAGCTAGATTCGTTCGCGACCCGGATCTTGCCGCCGCGCTTCGGCGCGGGCGCGGCGAATGCCGACTGCGCGCTCGTCAGCAATCCGCCGCCGCCGACGGCCATCATGCCGCTCGCCGCCATGACCCGCATCATGTCGCGGCGCGTGAAGCCGCCCTTGCCGCCATTGTCGATATCGTCGCTCATCCGAACTGCTCCTGACTGTGTAAAGTGGGTCATAGGGTCCAGCGTGGTTGTTCGATCCCGCCGCGCCCGCTTGCTGGTGGCGGGCGCGACGCCGTGCACATGCAATTCATTTAAGCATCGCCAAAATGCCGGTTGTCCCGATTCGGGCCGCCCTCACGATACGAATCGACCGTTTTGGGTAGCCTGCGCAGCATGATTTGCTGCGTGCGCCGGGGACCGTCGGCGGGTGCCGGCCGCATGCCGGCGCGTAAGTGAAAGTTCAGAGGATTGTTCGCCGGCATCGACGCGTTGATCCCGAGGGCGCGACGCGAATGCGTGCAGGCTTGCGCGACGTGGCGACGCCGGCCGCCTGCCGCATTGCGCGTGTTTCTTCAGGGATCGCGACGGGCGGCACCCGGCGTGCGCGGCACCGCACCGGGGAAACGCGTCGCTTACAGCCCGAGCTGCGTCGCGAGCTGGCCGATGTCCGACACTTCGTAATAGTTGTAGAACGGCGTGCCCGGCTCGTGGCCGCGATTCACGAAGGCCTTGTGCCTGATTCCCAGATCCTCGGCCGTCATCAGGTCGTAGCGCAGGCTCGACGACACGTGCAGCACGTCCTCGGGCTTGCAGCCGAGCTTGTCGAACATGTATTCGAAGCCCTGCATCCGCGGCTTGTACGATTGCGCCTGCTGCGCGGTGAACACCGCGTGGAACGGTGCGCCGAGCTTGTCGACGTTGCTCATGATCTGCTCGTCCATCGCGTTCGACAGGATCACGAGCTTGTACTTCGTCGCCAGCCGTGACAGCCCGGCCGGCACGTCCGGATGCGGGCCCCAGGTCGGCACCGCACGATAGAACAGCTCGGCCTCGGCTTCGTCGAACGTCACGCCGACCCGCGCGCAGGTGCGGCGGATCGCGTTGACGACGACATCGCGATACGGCTTCCACGCACCGAGCACCTCGTCGAGCCGATAAGCGGCGAACGCGCGCACGAATGCCTCCATCGCGGCCGGCGACAACCGGTCCGCATAGATTTCGCGCGCCGTCTCGGCCATCCGGAAATGGGTCAGCGTGCCGTAACAGTCGAAGGTGATGTACTTCGGTTCAAACTGGATCATGATGACGTCCTGTCGGTGTGAAGCCCCGGCGGGCCGGGGACGGGCTGGGTTGTACGAAATTGAATCAGGGCAAAAAGCCCCGCGCGCGTCGTTTGGCGCCGTCCGAAACGCAGAATCGTCGCGTGTTGCGCGGCGCGGGCAGCACGATATGCGGCGCGTCCGGCGTCGTCGGCCGCCGCAGCCCGCCGCGAACGGCCGCGATACCGCGCTTTCGTCGTAGCGGCACGCTCGCGGCAGGAAGGATCGCGTTCATGTGACGCGTCGGCACGACGGGCGGATGCGTTCGTGCCGGCCGAGCGGATCGGCGTCGATCCCGAGCGCCGGGCCGCCGCCGGAAAACAGGCGAATCGTCCTATCCGTGCCGCCGCCGGGCTGGCAGAGTGAACAGGTCATTTCCACCCATCCGGAGTCCGGCGTGTCCGACCTCAATCCTTCCCGCACGCTCATCTATCGCCCGTTCACCGAAGCCGACCTGCCCGCCGCCCATCGACTGTCCGAAGCAGTCAAGTGGCCGCACCGGCTCGACGACTGGCGCTTCGTATTCCAGCTCGGCAGCGGCTTCGTCGCCGAGGACGAAACCGGCATCGTCGGCACCGCGCTCGGCTGGCGCTTCGGCGAATCGCACGCGTCGCTCGGCATGGTCATCGTGTCGCCCGAGCGCCAGGGCTGCGGCATCGGCCGCGAACTGCTCACCCGCGTGGTCGACAGCTTCGGCACGCGGACCGTATTTCTGCATGCGACGCCGGCCGGCGAGCCGCTGTACGCGAAGTTCGGCTTCGACGTCATCGATACGATCGATCAGCACCAGGGCGCCGCGTTCCAACCGCCGCTGATCTCGCTGCCGCCGGGCGAGCGCCTGCGCCCGCTCGGCACCAACGACGGCCCGCGGCTCGCCGCGCTCGCGTCGCGCGCGGCCGGCTACGAACGCGGTGCGGTGATCGATGCGCTGCTCGACGTCGCGAACGGGATCGCGCTCGACCGCGACGGCGAGCTGCTCGGTTTCGCGCTGTTCCGCCGGTTCGGCCGCGGCCACGTGATCGGCCCGGTGATCGCGCCGGATGCGCTGCGCGCGCAAGCGCTGATCAGCCATTGGCTCGCGCTGCACGAGGGCATGTTCGTGCGGCTCGACGTGCCGGGCGACAGCGGGCTGTCGGACTGGCTGCAGGGGCTCGGGTTGCCGCGCGTCGATACGGTCGTCGCGATGGCGCGCGGCACGACGCCGCCACGCGACCCGGCGCTGCGCGCGTTCGCGATCGTGAACCAGGCGCTCGGCTGAGCGGGGCGCACGATGAGTTTTCTCTACAAGGCCGACCCGGTGCGCGGCGCGCAGTGGGCGGCGCGCTTCGCGCAACGCGCGCCCGACCTGCCGTTCCGGATCTGGCCGGACCTCGGCGACGCCGACGCCGTCCGCTATCTCGCCGCATGGCAGCCGCCGGACGATCCGGTCGCGCTGTTGCCGAACCTCGAAGTCGTGTTCTCGGTCGGCGCCGGCATCGATCAGTTCGACCTGTCGCGCGTGCCGCCGCACATCCCCGTCGTGCGGATGATCGAGCCGGGTATCGTCGAAGGAATGGTCGAATACGTGACGCAGGCCGTGCTGACGATCCATCGCGACCTGTTCGACTACGCGGCGCAGCAGCGCGATCAGGTGTGGCGCGAGCGCCCCGTACGCGCGGCCGCGTCGCGACGCATCGGCGTGCTCGGGCTCGGCACGCTCGGCCAGGCCGTGCTCGACACGCTGCGGCGCTTCGGTTTCCCGTGCGCGGGCTGGAGCCGCACGCCGCGCACGCTCGACGGCGTCGACTGTCATGCAGGCGATGCCGCGCTCGACGCGTTCCTCGCCCGTACCGACATCCTGATCTGCCTGCTGCCGCTCACCGACGGCACGCGCGGCCTGCTCGGCGCGCGCGTGTTCGACGCGCTGCCGGCCGGCGCGTCGCTGGTGCAGGTCGGGCGCGGCCCGCAGCTCGATGCACCCGCGCTGCTCGCGGCGCTCGCGAGCGGCCGGCTCGACAGCGCGATCCTGGACGTGACGGACCCCGAACCGTTGCCGGCCGGCCATCCGTTCTGGACGCATCCGCGCATTCGCATCACGCCGCACATCGCCAGCGCGACGCGACCCGACACCGCGGTCGACGCGGTGCTCGCGAATCTCGCGCGCCATCGCGCGGGACAACCGATGATCGGCGTCGTCGATCGCGCACGCGGCTACTGACGTGCGGGCCCGGCCTGCGGGGCGCGCAGCAGAAAATGCCGAAGCGCCCGGTGCAAACGCCGCGCGCATACGTTTCGGACCGCAAATTGAAGACGCATGCGGATGGCTTGCCCGTTAGCATGAACTCACCGCTGACACCTGACGAGAGTCCCGCCTTCCCATGAACCAAGCCGCGCTGATCGAAGCCGATCGTCAACACCTGATCCACCCCGTCGTCAACTACCGTGCGCACGAGGCGCGCGGCGTCACCGTGCTGGAATCCGCGGACGGCGTGTTCCTGCGCGATGCCGCGGGCCATACGCTGCTCGACGCGTTCTCGGGCCTGTGGTGCGTCAACGTCGGCTACGGCCGCGACAGCATCGTGAAAGCCGCCGCCGACCAACTGGCCAAGCTGCCCTACGCGACCGGCTATTTCCATTTCGGCTCGCAGCCGGCGATCGAGCTCGCCGAACGGCTCGCCGCGCTCGCGCCGCCGTCGCTGAACCGCGTGTACTTCACGCTCGGCGGCTCGGACGCGATCGACTCCGCCGTGCGCTTCATCACGCACTATTACAACGCGACCGGCCGTCCGTCGAAAAAGCAGATGATCGCGCTGGAGCGCGGTTATCACGGCTCGTCGTCGATCGGCGCCGGCCTCACCGCGCTGCCGGCGTTTCACCGTCATTTCGACCTGCCGCGTGCGGACCAGCACCATATTCCGTCGCCCTACCCGTACCGCCATCCGCTCGGCGACGATCCGCAGGCGCTGATCGCCGCGTCGGTCGCCGCGCTCGAAGCGAAGGTCGCCGAACTGGGCGCGGACAATGTCGCCGCGTTCTTCTGCGAGCCGGTGCAGGGTTCCGGCGGCGTGATCGTGCCGCCGGCCGGCTGGCTGAAGGCGATGCGCGACGCGTGCCGGCGCCTCGGCATCCTGTTCGTCGCGGACGAGGTGATCACCGGCTTCGGCCGCACCGGCCCGCTGTTCGCGTGCGAGGCCGAACAGGTCGATCCGGACCTGATGACCGTCGCGAAGGGGCTGACCGCCGGCTATGCGCCGATGGGCGCGGTGCTGATGTCCGACGAAATCTACGAAGGGATCGCGGGCCACCGCGCCGATTCGCCCGCGGTCGGCCACGGCTATACGTATTCCGCGCATCCGGTGAGCGCGGCGATCGGCCTCGAGGTGCTGAAGCTCTATCACGAAGGCGGGCTGCTCGCGAACGGCCAGGCGCTGGCGCCGCGCTTCGCCGCGGGACTCGACGCGCTGCGCGCGCATCCGCTCGTTGGCGACGCGCGCTCGGTCGGCCTGCTCGGCGCGCTCGAACTGGTCGCCGACAAGGCACGCAAGACGCGCTTCGACCCGGCGCTGAACGTGCCGGACCGGATCGCGGCCGCCGCCTACGCGAACGGCGTGGTGTTCCGCGCGTTCGGCGACGGCGTGCTCGGCTTTGCGCCGGCGCTGAGCTTCACTGCCGGCGAGTTCGACCTGATGTTCGAACGCGTGCGCAAGACGCTCGACGACGTGCTGGCGGATTCCGGCGTGCAGCGCGCGCTCGACGCCGCGCATGCGCAACCGGCCTGACGGGCCAAGGGAAAGCCGGGCTTGTAGCGGTCATCGTTCGTCTCTAAAGTAACCGGACATTCCATTTTTGCTCTTTCACGTGAACATGACGGACAGCAAGCTGGATCGCATCGACCTGCGCATCCTCTCCCAGTTGCAAAAGCGCGGCCGCATGACCAACGTCGAGCTGGCCGATGCGGTCGGGCTGTCGCCCAGTCCGTGCCTGATCCGCGTGAAGCGGCTCGAGAAGGCCGGCTACATCGGCGGCTACGGCGCGCACATCCAGCTCGAGAAACTCGGCGACGTGCAGGTCGTATTTACCGAGGTCACGTTGGCCGATCATCGGCGCGAGGATTTCGACCGCTTCGTCGCGGCGATCCGCACCGTCGACGAGATCGTCGAATGCCACCTCGCGAGCGGCGGCTACGACTATCTGCTGAAGTTCATCACGCGCAGCGTGAGCCATTACCAGACGATCGTCGAAGGGCTGCTCGAGCAGAACATCGGCATCGAGAAGTATTTCAGTTACGTGATCATCAAGTCGCCGTTCGTCAAACGGCACTACCCGCTCGAATCGCTGTTCGGCGAACGTCACTGACACGCGGCGTGCGTCACCCCCGAACGCGGCAGCCTGCTGTCCGCGCGGGGTAGCCGCGCGCCCGCACCGCTCAACCAGCGTCGCCGAACCGCCTCATTCAAGGATCTGTCATGCCGCTTACGCTATCCCGCACCGAACTCGTTCGCACCGCCAACCTGATCGACGGCAACTGGCGCGATGCGCTCGACGGCCGCCGCTTCGCCGTCATCGATCCCGCCACGCTCGAAACCGTTGCCCACGTACCCGACAGCGGCGCCGCCGACGCACGCGCGGCGACCGACGCGGCAGCCCGCGCACTGCCCGCGTGGCGTGCGACGCCCGCGCGCGAACGCGCCGCGATCCTGCGTGCCTGGCATGCGGCGATCGTCGCGCACACCGATGATCTCGCGAAGCTGATGTCGCGCGAACAGGGCAAGCCGCTGGCCGAGGCGCGTGGCGAAGTCGCGTACGGTGCGTCGTACGTGCTGTGGTTCGCGGAGGAAGCGACGCGCACGTACGGCGACCTGATCCCGCAGCAGCAGCGCGGCAAGCGCTTGAGCGCGGTGAAGGAGCCGATCGGCATCGTCGCCGCGATCACGCCGTGGAATTTCCCGCTCGCGATGATCGCGCGCAAGATCGCGCCGGCCCTCGCGGCCGGCTGCACGGTGGTCGCGAAGCCGGCGGAGGACACGCCGCTGACCGCGCTCGCGCTCGCGTTGCTCGCGCAGGAAGCCGGCGTACCGGCCGGCGTGCTGAACCTGATCGCCGCGTCGCGCGAGCGCGGCGTCGACGCGGCGGCCGACTGGCTCGCCGACGGCCGCGTGCGCAAGATCACGTTCACCGGCTCGACGCCGGTCGGCAAGCTGCTCGCGCGCGAATCGGCGGCGACGTTGAAGAAATTGTCGCTGGAGCTCGGCGGCAATGCGCCGTTCATCGTGTTCGACGACGCCGAGCTCGATGCCGCGGTCGACGGGCTGATGGCCGCCAAGTTCCGCAACGGCGGGCAGACCTGCGTGTCGCCGAATCGCGTGTACGTGCAGGCCGGTGTCTACGACGCGTTCGCCGCGAAGCTCGCCGCGTGCGTCGCCGCGCTGAAGGTCGCGCCGGCGACCGACCCGGCCGCGCAGATCGGCCCGATGATCAACGCGCGCGCGGTCGACAAGATCGCACGCCACGTCGGCGATGCGATCGAACGCGGCGCGCGCGTGCTCACGGGCGGCAAGCGCCTGACCGAGCTCGGTGCGAACTATTACGCGCCGACGGTGCTCGTCGACGCGACCGCCGACATGCAGCTCACCTGCGAGGAAACCTTCGGCCCGATCGCCGCGCTGTTTCGCTTCGCGTCCGAGGACGAAGCGGTCGCCGCCGCGAACGACACGCCGTTCGGGCTCGCCGCCTATTTCTACACGCAGGACGTGCGGCGCATCGCGCGCGTGTCGGCGCGGCTCGAAACGGGCATCGTCGGCATCAACGAAGGCGCGCTCGCGAGCGAGGCCGCGCCGTTCGGCGGCGTGAAGGAATCGGGCTACGGCCGCGAAGGCTCGCGCTACGGCCTCGACGATTACCTGTCCATCAAGTACCTGTGCCAGGGCGGGCTCGACTGAGCGGATGAACCCGCGCCGTCCGCAAGGACGGCCGTCGCCGTGTCCGGTCCGGCCACGCGCATTGACATCGGAACCGATCGGTCCATATAATGCATCCAACTTTGGCACCGCATCGATGGCGAAACCGATCAATGGCAAATCCGGCTGGCGTGGGCCGTCCCCGCGAATTCGAACTGGGCGACGCCGCGCGCGACGCGATGGACGTTTTCTGGGATCGCGGCTACGAAGGCGCGTCCCTGCCCGACCTGATCGCCGGCACGGGCTTGTCGCGCGGCAGTCTCTACAAGGCGTTCGGCGACAAGAAGGCGCTGCTGCTGGCGGCGCTCGACCTGTACATGGCCGACGGGCTCAAGGCGACCGCCGACATCCTGTCGCAACCCGGTGCCGTGAAGGATGCGATTCGCGATTCACTGCTGCGCTATGCGCGCCTGTCCGTTGGCGACGCGGGCCGGCGCGGATGTCTCGCGGTCGCGATGACCACCGAACTGGCCGCGCGCGACGCGGATGTCGCGGAACGCACCGGGCGCATGTTCCGGCGGCTGCAGCAGCTCTATGCCGGTGCGATCGTCCGCGGCCAGGCGAGCGGCGAGATCCCCGAGCAGGACGAACAGGTGCTGGCGCGTTTGCTCGTCTGCCAGATCGAGGGCATGCGCGTGCTGGGCAAAACCGGTATGTCCGAGCCCGACATGCTCGCGCTGGTCGACCGCACGATGCGCATTCTCGACTGATATTTTTTTACCCGATTTGGAACCGATTGGTTCCGTACGGAGAGCCGCCCATGTCACGGAATGACCCTGTTTCACCCGACCCGCGTCGCTGGGCGATGTTTTCGGTCCTGCTCGTCGGCGCGTTCCTGCCGCCGTTGGATTTCTTCATCGTCAATGTCGCGCTGCCGTCGATCCGCGCGGAACTGGGCGCCTCGTCGTCGGCCGAGCAACTCGTCATTTCATCGTATGCGGGCCTGTACGCGGTGACGCTGATCACCGGCGGGCGATTGGGCGACCTGTTCGGCCGCGGCCGCGTGTTTTTCCTCGGGTTGATCGGCTTTGCGATCGCCTCGACGCTGTGCGGCCTCGCGAGTTCGCCGTGGACGCTCATCGTCGGCCGCGCGTTGCAGGGCGTGACGGCCGCGATCATGGCGCCGCAGGCGCTCGCGTCGATCCAGGCGATCTTTCCGGAACCGGAAAAGCCGCTCGCGCTCAGCTTGTACGGCGCGGTATTCGGCCTCGCGGCCGTGGTCGGGCAGGCGCTCGGCGGGATCCTGATCTCGTTGAATCTGTTGAACCTGGGCTGGCGCACGATCTTCCTCGTCAACCTGCCGCTGGCGATGCTGGTCGTCCTGTTCGGGATTCCGCTGTTGAAGGAAACGCGGGCGCAGCATGCGCGCAAGCTCGACCTCGGCGGCACCGCGCCGTCGATGCTGACGCTGGGCGCGCTGATCGTGCCGCTGATCGAGGGGCGCGAAGCAGGCTGGCCGGTATGGGCATGGGGGTCGCTGTTCGCGGTGCCCGCCCTCGCCGCGTTCTTCTGGCGCTACGAGCGCCGGCTCGGCCGCCGCGGCGGCGCACCGCTGCTCGATCCGGCCGCGCTGCGCGCACCGGGGCTGGGCCGCGCGTTGCTGATCGCGCTGCTGCTGTACTCGATCGGCGCGTTCTTCCTGCTGTTCTCGGTGTATCTGCAGAATGCGTTGCACGTCGACGCGCTGAGCGCGGGCCTCGTGTTCTTGCCGTTCGGCGTCGGGTTCCTGCTCGGCCCGTTGTCGACGCCGTTCTGCACACGTGTCATCGGCGCTTACGTCAATCCGTTCGGCATGGGGCTGGAGATCGTCGGGCTCGTCGGCCTCGCGGGGTTGATCGATGCCACGCCGGTCGGGATGCCGCTCGCTGCCGTGCCGCTCGCCGCCGCGCTCTTCGTCATCGGGTTCGGACAAGGGCTCGCGCTGCCGACGCTGATGCGCATGGTGACGGGGCGCGTCGCACCGGCGCTATCCGGCATGATCGCCGGCATCGCCAGCTCGACGCTGCAGGTCAGCACGTCGCTCAGCGTGGCGATCATCGGCGGCATTTTCTATACGACGCTCGGCACGCGCCAGGACCCGGCGGCCATCGCGCACGCGTTCATCGTCGCACTCCTGTCGATCTCGCTGTTCCTCGCCGTCGGCGCCGCGCTGGGCATCTCGCTCGCCCGCGCACCCGCCGCGCACCCGTCGATGCGGGCCGCCGTCCGTCCGGGCTTCGGCCCTGAACGCAAACGGCCGTAATCGCCCGTCGTCGCCTGTAAACTAGCGCGGCGCTGGACGCCGCGTTCGCTGCCGCGAAGACGGCAGATGTCATGGCCGATATCGATGCGTTCACCGATATCGAACCCGACCGGCACATCACGCAGGTGTTCTC
Source organism: Burkholderia sp. 9779_493 (assembly GCF_015712215.1). Taxonomy (NCBI): domain Bacteria; kingdom Pseudomonadati; phylum Pseudomonadota; class Betaproteobacteria; order Burkholderiales; family Burkholderiaceae; genus Burkholderia; species Burkholderia sp. 9779_493. Next base: position 71,171 of record NZ_JACCQA010000014.1, on the reverse strand, counting down.
GCGCATCCGCGCGCACACGCAAGCGAATCCGCGTCGTGGATGGCGTCAGAGCAGCCCCAGCGCCGACGCCTTGAGGGTCGCCGCGGCGCGTGTCGAACATTCGAGCTTGCGGAACGCCTTCTCGACGTGAGTGCGCACCGTGCTCGGACTCATCGCGAGCGCCTGCGCGACCTGCTTGTTGCTCGCGCCGCGGGAGATCGCCCGCAGGACGTCGATTTCCCGCGCGGACAGGCGCGGTCCAGCGCCCGACGCGCGCGGCGCGATGCGCCGGGGCACAGGCGCTCCGCCCGTCACGAGCGCGGCCACCACGTCGCCGCATAGCCGGCCGCAGGCCGCTTCTTCCTGCAACTGGTCGGCGGCGGCCGCATCGCTCAGCGCCGCGCGCCACGGACGCGCCGAGCGCAACGCGACCCATGCCAGCGACGCCGCGAGCACGCGCGCTTCCAGCGTCAGCGCCGCATCGCGCGCGCCGCGAAAATAACCCGAGCCGTCCTGCCGTTCATAGGCATACGACGCAAGCACCGCGGCTTCGCCGAGCGCGCCGGTCTGCCTGCCGGCGCGCTCGGTCCAGTAAGGCACGAGTCGCACCTTTTCCCAGGCGCTCGCGGGCAGCCGCGTCGGCAAGTTCCACACGTCGTTCGGTACCGCGGCCCGGCCGATGCCGTGAATCAGGCCGGCGCGGTACACGCGTTCGCGCGCGGCCTCGTCCGGCGAGAGACGGCCGTAACACGCGGCCGCCGTCGCGGCGACCGAACGCGAGAAGCCCGTCATCCACGGCAGTTTCAGATCGATGACGTCCGCGATCAATTCGGCGGACGTGGCGCCCTGCATGTCCGGCGTGGCCAATGCGGCGTCCAGCTCGGCGGGCGCCATGTGCTCGAGCGCCGCCAGCCAGCGCGGTGCGTCACGCTCGGCCGTCTCGACGAGCACGGCCGGATAGCGCGCCCCCGCGCGTTGGCCGATCAATTGGAGCGCCCGTTCGATGCCGTAGGTGCGGCTGAACACGTCGAGGTCGCCCGCAAGCGCGACGATCGATACGGCGGCCGGCACCTGTTCCCGCGCGAGCCGCGCGGGCAGCCCGTTGCCGTCCCAGCTTTCGAAAATGTGCCGCAGCACGGTTTCCGTCGCGTTGGACAGACCGAGTATTCGCGCGACCTCGCCCGACACTTCGCAATGAATCTGCGCGAGCGGGATCATCGCGACGCCCGCGCCGCCGATCGCTTCGGCCATGCCGGGCCGGCTCTCGAGCATCGCGGCGCGGATCGCGACGTCGTCGCCGAATACCTGCGCGAAACCCGCCGCATTCGCGGTGCAGCCCGACCAGCGCAACAGCGCCACCTCGCGGGCCGTATCGCACACCGCTGCATCGAATCGCGCCGCGTGCGCGAGCTGCGCCGCCAACCAACTCGTGCGTGGCGAATGGTCGGTCGGCTGGCCCATGCTGAGATCGCCGATGAAGGCCAGCGCGCGTACGGCGTCGACGATGCGCAGCGGGGCGTGACGGGCTTCGGCGTCGGACATCGGGCGGTGGAGACATTCGCGGGAGCGGGAAAACGATCATACGCGACGGCGTCGCGGCGTGCACGAGCATGCGCGTCGGCGCCGCGCCGCGGGCCGCCCCGATGCGATGTTCGCCTGGACCAGAGCCTGCCGCCGGTGGAATGGGCCATCGGACATCTGACCGATGGCGGCCGGCCCCGGCGATTGCGATACTCGGCGCACTGGAGATCCGGTCGGCGCCGCATCCGAATCCGCATGGCGGACGCCCTGCATGCCGGCCGGAACGACGATTCAATATACGAAGGAATGCAAATGATTGGCCGCTACCCCGAATTCCGTCCCCCTGCCGACGAACACTGGCTGAAACGGTACTACTTTTCCCGCGCGGTGTTCTCGCTGATCTGGGTCGCGCTGGCGTTTTCCGTCGGCCGGCACAGCGCAGCCGGCGCGGCGGTGCTGCTGGTCGTTTATCCGGCCTGGGATGCGCTCGCCAATTTCGTCGACCTGTCCCGCAGCGGCGGGATGGCGGCAAACCGCACGCAGGCGGTCAACGTCGCGATCAGCGCCGTCACGACACTGGCCGTATTTCCGGCGTTGAATGCGGGCCTGTCCGCGGTACTTGCGGTGTTCGGCGTCTGGGCGATGCTCTCCGGCGCGCTGCAGCTCGGCACCGCCGTGCGGCGCTGGAAGCATGCCGGCGCACAGTGGGTGATGATCCTGAGCGGAGCGCAATCGGCGTTGGCCGGGCTGTTCTTCATTGTCCAAAACCATGCGCCGATGCCACCCGCGATCGTCAAGATCGCGGGCTACGCGGGAGTCGGTGCGCTTTATTTCCTGATATCCGCCATTTGGCTGCAGGTGCGGGGGATGCGGCGCAGCGTGTCGTGAGTCGTCGGTCAGAGTGAAGATGTCGCACTGCGGGTCGCCATCGCCGTGCTTGCAGTCAACGAATGCCTTCCGACGCGTTTGGCTGAGGTCGCCCGGAGAAGACGCCAGCCATTCCCGGAACCGGCTTTTCGGACCGGTCGTCGACGCCGGTTTGACCCGTGTCCTTACCGCCTACGCAACGCCTGAGCCAGCGCATCTCCCGCCGCCAGAACGTGCGCGGACAAAGCCGCGCACGCTGCGTCCACGTCACCATCGCGTATCGCGCGAACGATGTTTCGATGCTCGTCGTTCGAGCGATCCTGCCAGTCAAGTTGCTGCCACGTCGCGTACAGATGCCGTGAGCTGGCCCGATGCATGTCGCCGATTGCGTCGATGAGCCGCGGCATCCCGCACCGCGCGGTCAATGCGCGATGAAACCTCAGGTTCAGCGTGCCGAGCACGGCTATGCCGTGCGCTGCCGACTCCTGATCGAGGATCGCATCGAGTTCCTCCAGCGCACGTGCGTCGAGCGCGGGCATTGCCTCGCGCAGCGCCAGCGCCTCGAAAGCAGCGCGCATCTTGGCCATTTCGAGCACGTCCGCCGGCTCGAGCGGCGCCGCCCGCACGCCGCGTCGCGGCTCCACCACGGCCAGCCCCTGCGCTTCCAGCCGTCGGAACGCCTCGCGTACCGGCACATGGCTCGCGCCGAACTCTGCCGCGATGTGGTCCTGACGCAGCCACTCTCCCGGCGCGATGACGCCGGAGATGATGCGGTCCGCCAATGCGACGGCGATCCGATCGGCCAGCGAGCGATCGTCCTTGACTTCAAAGTTCATCCCGACCACCATGCATATATTATCTATTAAATTGTAACAAAATCGGAGGCTCCGATGCGCCACCACCGTCCTGTGCGCCTGCAGCACATCGCCGGCATCGGCGTCGATCGCATGGGTTCGATCGCCGATCATGCCGACGTCGACCTTTTGCGACTCGAAAATCTCGATACCGACATCCCGCCCACCTCGGAGGCGCTCGCCGTCACCCGAGAGGCCATCCAGCGAGACTCGGCCAACTCCTATTTGCCATTCGTCGGTCAGGATCTGCTACGCGCGAGCGCTGCCGCCCACGTGTCGGCGCTGTCGGGGCAGCGCTTCACGGCCGACCAGGTGGTGGTGTCGGCGGGCGGGCTCTCCGGCATTCTGAACACGCTGCTCGCCACCGTCGAGACCGGCGACGAAGTCATCGTCACCGATCCGACCTACGCAGGTCTGCTGAACCGCGTCCGCCTTGCGGGCGGCGTGCCCCGGCAAGTACCGTTCGTCTTCACGCCGGGCGGCGAATGGAAGCTGGACCAGGCCGCGCTGCGGGCAGCGATCGGTCCGCAGACGCGGGCCATGCTGCTGATGTCTCCGTCGATGCCTTCGGGCGGCTTCTTCGATGCGTCCGACTGGCAGCTGATCGCGAGCCTGTGCGTGCAGAACGATCTGCTGCTGATCCTCGACAGCGCGATGGAACGGCTGCTCTTCGATGGACGCACGGTCATCCATCCCGCCGGCCTGCCCGGCATGGCGGAGCGTACGGTCACGGTCGGCGCGGCGTCGAAAGAGCTGCGCATGATCGGCTGGCGGGTCGGCTGGATCGTCGCGCCGCAATGGCTGATTCCGGATCTCGTGGCCGTGTCGCTCGCCAATGTCGTGGTGCCGGTCGGCATTGCGCAGGAGGCCGCGGCGGTCGCGCTCGACCATTCCGCATCCGATCTGCCTGGCTACGTGAGCGAACTCGAGAGGCGGCGGGATACGGTCGCCGCCCAACTGTCGGGGCTCCCGTTCGGCATGCCGGCGGGCGGCTGGTCGATGCTGCTGCGCGTGTCCGATTTCGGCCTGACCGGGTCGCAGATGTCGGAGCGATTGCTGCGCCACGGCGTATGCGCGACGGCCATGGCCGGATGGGGCGTTGCCCACGGCGACGCGTATATCCGTTTCGTGTTCGCGAACGAACCGGTCGAGCGGTTGCGCACGCTCGGGGACAAGGTGCGCTTCGCACTGGACGGCGCCTGACGACCGCTCGCGAGAAAGCGGAGTCGCGCGCAGCGCGTAGCCGGTTGGAGGTGTCCGGAAGTCCGTCCGTGATGGTCGAGCACACTCACGCGAGATCACTCCACGTGACGCGATCCATCCGGCGCCGGGGCGGCGCGATGCCCCGGCCCCGGTCGGACCTGACGCCGGGCGAACGCCCTACCGCCCCGCCGGCGGCCGCAGGATGTCGCGCGGAATCGACGCGATCAGCACGCAACTGATCAGCAGGCAGGCGCCCAGCGCATAGGTCCCGTTGTTGATGTCGCCGGTCATCTGTTTCGCGACGCCGGTGATCATCGAGCCCGTGAAGCCGGACAGGTTCCCCACCGAGTTGATCAGCGCGATGCCGGCCGCCGCGGCCGTGCCGGACAGGATCTGCCCCGGAAAGGTCCAGTAGATCGGCATCAGCGCGAGGATGCCGCACGTGGCGATGGTCAGGAATACGATCGACAGCGCCACGTTGTGGGCAAACGCCGCGCTCAGGATCAGAAAGACGCCGCCGATCAGCGCGGGAATCGCCGCATGCAGGCGGCGTTCGCCGGTCTTGCGCGAGTGCGACGCGTTCCACACCATCGCGAAGATCGCCGTCAGGTACGGAATGGCCGTCAGTACACCGATGTGCAGCGGGCTGTGCACGCCCGACGCGCGAATGATCGACGGCAGCCAGAAGGCCAGCCCGTAGAAGCCGGTATTGAAGGTGAGCAGGATGAAGGTGAGCAGCCAGACGCGCGGGCTGCGCAGCGCGGCGCCGATGCTGTGCGACTTGTGCGCGGCTTCGGATTCGAGGTTGCGCGACAGCACCGCCTTTTCGTCGGCGGACAACCATTTCGCCGACTGCGGGCCGTCGCCGAGGCAGGCCAGCACGATGAACGCCACCACGATCGACGGCAGCCCTTCGAGCAGCAGCATCCATTGCCAGCCGCTCATGCCCGACAGGCCGTGCGTCTGCTCCATCAGCCAGCCCGACACCACGCTGCCCAGCGTCAGGCTCAGCGGGATCGCCACCAGGAAGCCCGACATCGCCACGCTCTGGCGGCGCGCCGGGAACCAGTAGTTCATGTACAGGATGACGCCGGGGAAAAAGCCGGCTTCGCACAGCCCCAGCAGGAAACGCAGCGTGTAGAACATGGTGGTCGTCTGCACGTGGAAGAACTGCGCGAGCGGCACGATGAACGCCATCGACGACGACACGATGCCCCACGTGATCATGATCCGCGCGATCCAGAAGCGCGCGCCGTAGCGGTGCAGCAACAGGTTGCTGGGCATCTCGAACAGGAAATAGCCCCAGAAGAAAATGCTCGCGCCGAGCGCATAGACGCTGTCGCTCAGGCTCAGGTCGTCGAGCATCTGCAGCTTCGCGAAGCCGACGTTGACGCGATCCAGATAGGCCACGACGTAGCAGAGCAACAGCAACGGCAGGATGCGCCGCATGACCTTGCGGTAAAGGGCGTCTTCGGACGAATCGGCCGCGGCCGGTGCGGCAGCGGCCTGCGTGATGGATGGCATCGGTCTGTCTCCTGTTCGTGTAGGTCTTCTTCGTACCGGCGAGTCCTCTGACGCATCGATGTTACCGATAACATTCCGTGGCAAAAAAAAGCCGGCGAGGCGACGGGAGCGATCGGCACACTGATACCGGTAACACACCGGAAGGTAGCACGCTGCGACCGGGGCGTACAAGGTCCGCCGCACGCGTGGTTTCCCTAGTACGGGCGTCGCCGCGACGGGCGAGCGTCGGCCGGCCTGCCCGGTACGCCGCACCGGTATGATGTAGCCTTTCCGGCCTTCTCACGATCGCGATTCCGATGCCCAGTCCCACCGCCGTCCGGCCTGCCGGGCCGCCCCGCATGTCCGACGTGGCGCGCCTCGCCGGCGTCTCGAAGATGACCGTGTCGCGCGTGCTCGCCGGGCACAGCGTGGCCGCCGAGACGCGCGCACGGGTCTGCGAGGCCATCGAGCAGCTCGGCTACGTGGCCGACGCGGCCGCCGGCGCGCTGTCGTCGGGGCGCTCGGAGTTCGTCGCGGTGCTGGTGCCGTCGCTGTCGAGTTCGAACTTCTCGGACACCGTGCGCGGACTGACCGATGCGCTCGAACCGCATGGCCTGCAGTTGCTGCTCGGCGATACCGACTACGACCTCGAACGGGAAGAACGGCTGGTGCGCTCGATGCTGCGGCACCAGCCGCGCTGCATCGCGCTGACCGGGGCGCAGCACACCAACGCGACGCGCAAGGTGCTGGAGCGCTCGGCGATTCCGGTGGTCGAGATGTGGGACCTGCCCACCCGCCCGATCGACACCGCCGTCGGCTTCTCGAACGTGCGCGCCGCCCGTGCGATGGTGCGGCACCTCGCCGAGCGCGGCTATCGGCGCATCGGCTTTCTGGTCGGCGCGAGCGAACTGGATCGCCGCGGCCTGGACCGGCTCAAGGGCTACCAGGCGGAGATCAAGGCGCTGGGGCTCGGCGAACCGCGCGTCGTGCGGCTAGGCGAATCGCCGATCACGATGAGCCACGGCGGGCCGGCGATGGCGGCCCTGCTGGCGCAATGGCCGGATACCGATGCGGTGATGTGCGTGAGCGACATGTCGGCGTTCGGCGCGATCATGGAATGTCATCGGCGCGGGCTGGCCGTGCCCGCCGACATCGCGGTGGCCGGCTTCGGAAACTTCGAAGTGGCAACCTGCTGCCATCCGACCATCACGACCGTGTCGGTCGATGCGTACGGTATCGGGCTGCGCACCGGCGAAGCGTTGCTGGCGGCGCTGCAGGCGCGCGACGGCGGCGAGCGGACCGAATCGAAAAGCATTCGTATCGACTACACGATCATCCCGCGGGAAAGCGCCTGACGGCCGGCGCCCGGGCGCATCCCGACCCGCGGGATGCGCGGCTCCGTACCGGTTTCCGCCGCCCTCTGCTGCGCCACTTGCGCACGAAATCACGCACGAAATCCCTTCCGCGATGCAAAAACCCCGTGCTAACATCCCACCGATGTTACCGGTAACTATCCGGCACACAAAATGAGAAAGGCCCCTTAGGAGACAGCCTGCCATGTCACACACCGCTCGCCGCCTGCGCAGCCAGGAATGGTTCGACGACCCCGCGCACGCCGACATGACCGCGCTCTATGTCGAGCGCTTCATGAACTACGGGTTGACGCGCGAGGAACTGCAGTCGGGCCGCCCCGTCATCGGCATCGCGCAGACGGGCAGCGACCTGGCACCGTGCAACCGCCACCACCTCGAGCTGGCCGAGCGGACCAAGGCCGGCATCCGCGACGCGGGCGGCATTCCGATGGAATTCCCCGTGCATCCACTGGCCGAGCAAAGCCGTCGGCCCACCGCCGCGCTCGACCGCAATCTCGCCTACCTCGGGCTGGTGGAAGTGCTGCACGGCTTTCCGCTGGACGGCGTGGTGCTGACGACCGGCTGCGACAAGACCACGCCCGCGTGCCTGATGGCCGCGGCCACCGTCGACCTGCCCGCGATCGTGCTGTCGGGCGGCCCGATGCTCGACGGCTGGCACGAGGGCAAGCGGGTCGGCTCCGGCACGGTGATCTGGCATGCGCGCAACCTGCTCGCGGCCGGCGAGATCGACTACGAAGGCTTCATGCAGCTGACCACGGCTTCGTCCCCGTCGATCGGCCATTGCAACACCATGGGCACCGCGCTGTCGATGAACAGCCTGGCCGAGGCGCTGGGCATGTCGCTGCCGGGCTGCGCGAGCATTCCCGCGGCCTATCGCGAGCGCGGCCAGATGGCTTACGCGACCGGCAAGCGCGCGGTCGAGCTCGTTCGCGAAGATCTTCGCCCGTCGACGATCATGACGCGTGCGGCATTCGAGAATGCGATCGTCGTCGCGTCCGCGCTGGGCGCATCGACCAACTGCCCGCCGCACCTGATCGCGATCGCACGCCACATGGGCGTCGAGCTGAGCCTGGACGACTGGCAGCGCTTCGGTGAAGCCGTGCCGCTGCTCGTCAACTGCATGCCGGCCGGCGACTACCTCGGCGAAAGCTTCCACCGCGCCGGCGGCGTGCCTGCCGTGCTGCGCCAGCTCGATGCGGCCGGCCTGCTGCGACGCGACTGCCTGACCGTATCCGGTCGCGCGATCGGCGCGATCGCCGACACCGCGCAGGACGCCGACCGCGACGTGATCCGGACGCCCGACGCGCCGCTCAAGCATGGCGCCGGCTTCATGGTGCTGTCGGGCAACTTCTTCGACAGCGCGATCATGAAGATGTCGGTGGTCGGGGACGCGTTCCGCCGGACCTATCTTTCCGAACCGGGCGCGGAAAATACGTTCGAAGCGCGCGCGATCGTGTTCGACGGCCCCGAGGACTATCACGCGCGCATCGACGATCCCGCGCTGGACATCGACGAGCGCTGCATCCTGGTGATCCGCGGCTGCGGCACGGTCGGCTATCCGGGCAGTTCGGAAGTCGTGAACATGGCGCCGCCCGCCGAATTGGTGAAGCGCGGCGTGACGTCGCTGCCGTGCATGGGCGACGGGCGCCAGAGCGGCACGTCGGCCAGCCCGTCGATCCTGAACATGTCGCCGGAAGCGGCGGTCGGCGGCGGCCTCGCGCTGCTGCGCACGAACGACCGCGTGCGCGTGGACCTGAATCGCCGCAGCGTCGACGTGCTCGTCGACGAGGACGAACTCGCGCGACGTCGCGAAAGCGCAAGCTTCACCGTGCCGCAGGCGCAAACGCCGTGGCAGGAACTCTATCGCCGCTTCGTCGGCCAGCTGTCCACCGGCGGCTGCCTCGAACCGGCCACGCTGTACCTGAAGGTGATCGAGCAGCGCGGCAATCCGCGCCATTCGCACTGATTTCACCGTCCACGACTCTTGCCGAGCTGACCATGCGTACTCCTTCCGTTTCCGACTGCCTGCCGCACGACCTCGCCCACGCGCTGCTGATCGGCCGCGTCTGGCGGCACGACGGCGCCCACGCGGGCCCGAGCGTCGTCGCCGTGCGCGGCGGCGAAGTGTTCGACATCACGCGCACCGTGCCGACCACCGCGGACCTGTTCGACCGCCCCGATGCAGTCGCCATCGCGCGCACCGCCGTCGGCGAATCGCTGGGCCGCGTCGAACCGCTGCTGCAGGCGGCGCTCGACGGCACGCCCGGCGCGACGCACCTGCTCGCACCGTGCGACGTGCAGGCGATCAAGGCGTGCGGCGTCACGTTCGCCGTCAGCCTGATCGAACGCGTGATCGAGGAACAGGCCGGCGGCGATCCGGCCAGGGCGCGCGAGGTACGCGACACCATCGCCGCGACCATCGGCACCGACCTGTCGAAGATCGTGCCCGGCTCGGAAGCCGCGCTGCGCCTGAAGGCGGAACTCGAGCGCCGCGGCGCGTGGTCGCAATACATGGAAGTCGGCATCGGCCCGGATGCCGAGGTGTTCTCCAAGGCGCAGCCGATGTCCGCGGTCGGCTTCGGCGCGGACGTCGGGCTGCTGCCCGTGTCGGTATGGAACAACCCGGAGCCGGAGATCGTGCTGGCGGTCGCCAGCGACGGCCGGCCGGTGGGTGCGACGCTCGGCAACGACGTGAACCTGCGCGACATCGAAGGCCGCTCGGCGCTGCTGCTCGGCAAATGCAAGGACAACAACGGCTCGTGCGCGATCGGCCCGTTCGTGCGGCTGTTCGACGACGGCTTCACGCTCGACGGCGTGCGGCAATGCAGCGTGTCGCTGCGTGTCGAAGGCGCGGACGACGGTTTCGTCCTCGACGGCATCAGCCACATGCGCGAGATCAGCCGCGACCCGGCCGACCTCGTCGCGCAGACCTGCGGCGCGCATCACCAGTACCCGGACGGCTTCATGCTGTTCCTCGGCACGATGTTCTCGCCGATCCAGGATCGCGACGCGCCCGGCGCGGGCTTCACGCATCACCTGGGCGACCGTGTCACGATCTCGACGCCCGCGCTCGGCGCACTCGTCAATACCGTGCGGCTTTGCACGGAGATCGCGCCGTGGACCTTCGGCGTGCGCGCGCTGTATGCGAACCTGGCCGCGCGCGGGCTGCTTGCCGAATGAAAGCGGAAGACGCGCCGGCATGACGCCCTTCGCGACCGACATCGACCGCCAGTAGGCGCAGCGGGTTGAAACGAGCGTTCGCGCCGGCACGCATGTCGCCGGCCGCCTTGCGATCGGAGCGTTCGACGAGCCGAAACGTCCGTGTCGCGCGGCGCCGCCCGCTCGACCGTCTTTGCGGCGGCGCTCCACGGGCCCGGTAGACGCGATTCGCCCCACCGGCGCCTCGTCGGCTGCGACAATACCGCGGCTGAGTCAATTCGAGGTGTCGATGGAACTGAGGCAACTGCGCTATTTCGTCTGCGTCGTGGAACACGGCAGCATGGGCAAGGCCGCGCTGGAACTGGGCGTGGTGACGTCCGCACTGAGCCAGCAGATCAGCCGGCTCGAGAGCGAGTTGTCCACGCGCCTGCTGCAACGCACCTCCACGGGCGTCGTGCCGACGGACGCCGGCCTTGCATTCTGGCGACAGGCGCAACTCGCGTTGCGCCACGTCGACGATGCGGCGCTCGCCGCGCGTCAGGCGCGCCTGTCGGGGCACGTCAGCGTCGGGCTTGCGCCCAGTACGACCGGCGTACTCGGCCTCGCGTTCATGCAGGCGATGCGACGGCGCTATCCGGACGTCCGGCTGCGCATGGTCGAGAGCCTGTCGGGCTATCTCGGTGCGATGCTGAGTGCGCGGCAGATCGACCTGGCGATCCTGTTTCGCGAAGAACCCGCGCAGCGCTGGAGCGTGATGCCGTTGCTCGACGAGCATCTGTTCGTGATCGGCGCCCCCGGCCTGCCGGGCATGCCCGACGGGCCGCGCGTCCGCCTGGCGAACCTCGGCGCCGTGCCGCTGATCCTGCCGAGCGGCCCGCATGGTCTGCGCGCGTTGCTGGATGTCGCATTCGCCCGCACCGGCTTTACCCCGCACATCGCCGCCGAAGTCGACGGCCTCGCGATGTTGATGGATGCGGTGCGCGGCGGGCTCGGTGCAACCATTCAACCGGGCGCGGCGCTCGCACGGCTCGAGAACGCCGCGCTCGCGAGCGTCCCTGTCGCGGACGCCCACGCGACGAGGCCGAACCTGATCGCGAGCGTCTCCGACGACGAGTTGTCGCCCGCAGGGCTCGCCGCGCGGGTCGTCCTCGCCGACGTCGCGCGCGAGATCGTCGCGGCAGGCGGATGGCCCGGCGCCACGCTGCGCGAGCCGCCTCTTCACAAAAACTGAAGACGTGTTGCCGCGCCGCTGATGGCGGCAGGCGAGGCCGATCCGTAGAGTGCGTCTCAAAGGAGACGACTCAGATGATCGATGTTCTCGTAATCGGCGGCGGCAACGCGGCGCTGTGCGCGGCCTTGATGGCGCGCGAAGCCGGCGCGTCGGTGCTGCTGCTGGAAGCGGCCCCGCGCGAATGGCGCGGCGGAAACTCCCAGCACACGCGCAACCTGCGTTGCATGCACGACGGCCCGCAGGACGTGCTGGTCGGCGCCTATCCGGAAGAAGAGTACTGGCAAGACCTGCTGAAGGTCACGGGCGGCATCACGAACGAGGCGTTGGCCCGGCTCGCGATCCGCGCGTCGGCGAACTGTCGTCCGTGGATGCACGCACATGGCGTGCGGTTTCAGCCGCCGTTGTCCGGCGCACTGCACGTGGCGCGGACCAATGCATTCTTCATGGGCGGCGGCAAAGCGCTCGTGAACGCGTACTACCGCAGCGCCGAAGCGCTGGGCGTACGGATTCGCTACGACACGCCCGTCGACGCCATCGAGCTCGACGGCGAACGCTTCGTCGCCGCGCGCAGCGGGAGCCGGCGCTTCGAGGCGCGCAGTTGCGTGCTGGCGGCGGGCGGCTTCGAATCCAACCGCGAATGGCTGCGCGAAGCGTGGGGACAAAACGAGCGTGGCGAGTGGCCCGCCGACAATTTCCTCATCCGCGGCACGCGCTTCAACCAGGGCGTCCTGCTCAAGGCCATGCTCGACGCCGGCGCGGATGCGATCGGCGACCCGTCGCAGTCGCATTGCGTCGCGATCGATGCGCGCGCGCCGCTCTACGACGGCGGCATCTGCACACGGATCGATTGCGTGTCGCTCGGTATCGTCGTCAACCGCGATGCGCAGCGCTTCTACGACGAAGGCGAAGATTTCTGGCCGAAGCGTTACGCGATCTGGGGCCGCCTCGTCGCGCAGCAACCGGGACAGACCGCCTACTCGATCATCGATGCCAAGGCCGTCGGACGCTTCATGCCGCCGGTATTCCCCGGGGTCCGCGCCGATTCGTTGCCGGAACTCGCGCGCGGGCTGAACCTGCCCGAGCGAGCGTTCGTCGAGACACTGCGCGCGTACAACGCCGCATGCCAGGTGGGCACGTTCGATCACACGACGCTCGACGACTGTCGCACCGAAGGCGTCCATCCCGCGAAAACCCACTGGGCACGCCCGATCGATACGCCGCCCTTCTTCGGCTATGCGCTGCGTCCCGGCATCACGTTTACTTATCTCGGGCTCAAGGTCAACGAGCGCGCGCAGGTCCACTTCGGCGGACGACCAAGCGGCAACCTGTTCGTTGCCGGCGAGATGATGGCCGGCAACGTGCTGGGCAAGGGTTACACGGCGGGCGTCGGGATGTCGATCGGCACCGCGTTCGGCCGTATCGCGGGCACCGAGGCGGCCAAGGCCGCGCAAACGACCGGAGTTCAACATGCACGATATTGAAGAACACGTTCGCGACGCCCACGCGCTCGCGCCCGCCGGCCGGCCGTCGACACGCGCAAGCGGCGCCGCCGTGATCCGCATCGTGCCCGTCACCGACCACGAAGCGGAAGTCGCGCGCCAGATGCAGATCTGCAATGCGTGCCGCTACTGCGAAGGGTTTTGCGCGGTCTTTCCGGCGATGACGCGCCGGCTCGAATTCGCGAAGGCGGACGTCAACTACCTGGCCAACCTGTGCCACAACTGCGGCGCGTGCTATCACGCGTGCCAATATGCGCCGCCGCACGAATTCGCCGTGAACGTGCCGAAGGCGATGGCGCAGGTCCGGCTCGACACGTATGTCGAGTATGCGTGGCCCGCCGCGCTGGGCCAGCTCTACAGGCGCAACGGCCTGGCCGTCGCGCTTGCCCTCGCGATCGGGCTGGCGCTTTTCCTGATGCTCGGCGTCGCGATGCACGGCTCGCTGCTGAATGGCCCGTCGGGCGGCCGTTTCTACGCGATCTTTCCGCACAACCTGCTCGCCGCGATGTTCGGCTCGGTGTTCGGCCTCGCCGTTCTGGCGCTCGGGGTCGGCGTGACGCGTTTCTGGCGCGACGTGTCGACGGGTACGGCGAGCCTGCCCGCGGTCGCCGAGGCGGCGAAACACGCGCTCGCGCTGACCTATCTCGACGGCGGCCACGGTGACGGCTGCAACGAGTCGGACGATGCGTTCACGCGCGCGCGGCGCCGGTTTCACCACTTCACGTTCTACGGCTTCATGCTGTGCTTTGCCGCCACGCTCGTGGCGACCTTCTATCACTACGCGCTGGACCTGCACGCGCCGTACGCGTTCCTGAGCCTGCCCGTGCTGCTCGGCACCGTCGGCGGAATCGGTCTGCTGATCGGGCCTGCCGGCCTCCTGTGGCTCAACCTGCGGCGCGACCCCGCGCGGACCGATCCGGCACAACGTCCGATGGACCGCGGCTTCATTGCGCTGCTGATGCTCGTGAGCGCGTCGGGACTGGCGCTGCTCGCGTGGCGCGACACGAGCGCGATGGCGACGCTGCTGGCCGTTCATCTCGGCATCGTGATGGCGCTGTTCGCAACGTTGCCGTACGGAAAATTCGCCCACGGGATCTTCCGCTGCGCGGCGCTGCTCAAGTCGTCGATCGAAAAGCGCCAGGCCAACCGCCTGCAACTCGGCTCGGACTGAACCGGGCCAACCGAAGCGGTCCGGCTTTCGGGCCGCTTCGCACCATACATCCAACGGAGACACCCCATGCATCCCTCACCGTCAACCGCGCCGGACGGCACGGCCGCACGCACGTCGAAGCTCGGCGCGGTCCTGCGCGTGACCAGCGGCAATTTTCTCGAGCAGTTCGATTTTTTTCTGTTCGGCTTCTATGCGACCAGCATCTCGCGGGTCTTCTTTCCGGCGGCAAGCGAGTTCGCGTCGCTGCTGCTGACGTTTGCCGTCTTCGGCGCCGGTTTCCTGATGCGCCCGCTCGGCGCGATCGTGCTCGGCGCCTACATCGACGAAGTGGGCAGACGCAAAGGCCTGATCGTGACGCTCTCGATCATGGCGAGCGGCACGATCCTGATCGCGTGCGTGCCGGGGTACGCGACGATCGGGCTCGCCGCACCGGCGCTGGTATTGCTTGGGCGCCTGCTGCAGGGCTTCTCGGCCGGTGCCGAGCTGGGCGGCGTGTCGGTCTATCTGGCGGAAATGGCGACGCCCGGGCACCGCGGCTTCTATACGAGCTGGCAGTCGGCCAGCCAGCAGGTCGCGATCGTCATCGCGGCGGCCTTGGGCTATCTGCTGAATCATCTGCTGACGAGCCAGGAAATCGGTGCATGGGGCTGGCGCATCCCGTTCTTCATCGGTTGCGCGATCGTCCCGGTCATTTTCGTGCTTCGCCGAACGCTGCAGGAAACGGACGAATTCAAGGCGCGCACCCATCGTCCGCGTGCACGCGAGGTAGTCGCGACGATGCTGCGGAACTGGCGCACCGTGTTCGCCGGCATGCTGCTGGTCGCGATGACCACGACGACGTTCTATCTCATCACGGTCTATACGCCGACGTTCGGCAGGGCCGTACTGAAACTGTCGACGGCGGACAGCCTGGTCGTCACGCTGTGCGTGGGCGTGTCGAATTTCTTCTGGCTGCCCGTCGGCGGTGCGCTGTCGGACCGCATCGGACGCAAGCCGATTCTCGTGGCCATCGCGGTCGCGGCCATCGTGACGTCGTATCCCGCGCTCGCGTGGCTTGCGTCCGCCCCCAGCTTCGGCCGCATGCTGGCCGTGCTGTTGTGGCTCTCCTTCTTCTTCGGCATGTACAACGGCGCGATGGTCGCGGCGCTGACCGAAATCATGCCCGCCAGCGTTCGCGTGGCCGGTTTCTCGCTGGCCTTCAGCCTCGCGACGGCGGTCTTCGGCGGCTTCACGCCCGCGGTGTCGACCTATCTGATCGAGATCACGGGCGACAAGGCCGCACCCGGATACTGGCTCAGCTTCGCCGCATGCTGCGGACTGCTCGCGACCCTGTCGCTGTATCGCAAAGGCGGGACGGTGCGGCGTTCGGCGTCGCCTGCATGAGAAGCGCGCCCGGCGGCACGGTTGCGGCACGGTTGCGGCGCGCTGTTCGACGACGGCGGCGCGCTCGCGCGACTGCTCGGTCGCCTCGCGACGCCGTTGGAGAACCTCGTCGCTGCCGCATTGCGTACCGGAAGCCGCAATGAATCGAATGCTGGATCGACGAAGGCGCGCGTGCTTGCGACGCGCGAGCCACGTCGGTCCACGCACGTCATCCGGCATTCGCGCGCCGTGTGCGTCACGGTCGACCGTTCAGCGTAACGACGCGCGACGGTCCGGCCGCTGCGTTGACGTAGCCGGATCGCGGGCCGCGCGCCGTCGCGCACTCAGTCGAACGGCACGGCCAGCCGGTCGATCACCGCGCTGGTCTCGGGCCGGACGCCGCGCCACCAGGCGAACGCCTCGGCCGCCTGCTCGACCAGCATGCCGACGCCATCCGCGATGCCGTGCACGCCGGCATTTTTCGCGAGTCGGAGAAACGGCGTCAGGCGCTTGCCGTAGGCCAGTTCGTAGGCCGTGCCGGTCGGACTGAACACGCTCGGCGGGACAGGCGGCAGGTTGCCGGTCAGACTGGCCGACGTCGCATTGACCACCAGGTCGAAACGTCCCATCCGGGCGAGGTCCGCATAGCCGCCCGCGATGAGCGTTCCGCATCCGGCGACCTCCAGGGCCAGTGCGCGCGCCTTGTCGACGTCGCGATTCACGATTACGAGTTCGGCCGGCCCGGCATCGAGGAACGGCAGCAGCGCGCCGCGTGCCGCGCCGCCGGCACCGAGCAGCAAGATGCGCTTGCCCGCCATCGGAAGCCGGAGATTGACTTCGATGTCGCGAACCAGTCCGATGCCGTCGAAGTTGTCCGCCCAGATGCGGTCGCCGTCGAACTTGAGCGCATTGGCTGCGCCCGCCAGCGTCGCGCGCGCGCTTCGCTCGTCGGACATCGCGAATGCGTCGAGCTTGAATGGCGCGGTCACGTTGATACCCTTGCCGCCCCCCTCGAAAAATGCGCGAACCGCTGCAGCAAAGGCGCCTGCCGGCTCGACCGGCCCCTCGATCGCCGTATAGCGGATGTCCTGTCGCGTCTGTTGCGCGAACAGACCGTGAATCAGCGGGGATTTCGTGTGCCCGATCGGATAACCGATCACCGCGTATTGGTCCGTCATCGTTGGCTCGCTTTTGAATAGAGGACGCCGTCGGCCTGCATCGCATCGATTTCGGCCGAATCGAACCCGAGGGAGCGCGCGACCTCCGCGTTGTGCTGCCCGAGATCGGGGGCGACGTCGCGTATCGTCGTGTCGCAATCGGAAAACCGGAACGGCAGGTTCGGCAGGCGCAGCGTCCCGTAGCGCGGATGCTGCTGCTCGACGACCATGCCTCTGGCCTGGATCTGAGGATCGTTCAACACCTCGTCGATGCGCTGCACCTTCGCGCACGGCACGTCGATGCCGTCCAGCAGTTCCAGTACCGACGCGACGGAACGCGCGGCCACCCACGGCTCGACCACCGCCAGGATTTCCGCGCGGTGCGCGTTGCGGCCGGTGCTGTCGTGAAATCGTGTGTCCGCGCCGAAGCCGGCCGGGCCGCCGTGCGCTTCGATCAGTTGCGCGAAACGCCTCCATGCGTCGTCGACTTGCGCGGCGATCACGAGATCGCCGTCGGCGGCCCGGAACACGCCATAGAGCGTCGAGGTCGGCATGTCGTGCCCGGTCTGCTCGGGCAGCACGCGCTGCAGCGTGTAGCACTGCACCGCATATTCGTGCATCGATACCAGCGTGTCGTACAGCGCCATGTCGATATGCTGCCCGCGGCCGCTCTTCACGCGCCCGAGCAGCGCGGCGTTGATGGCCGCGACCGCATGAATCCCGGTGTACATGTCGCCGAGCGAAATGCGCAGCAGCGGCGGCCGCTCGCCGGGCGTGCCGACCATCTGCATGATCCCGCTCTTCGCTTCGGCGATCAGCCCGAAGCCGGCGCGATGCGCATCGGGACCGGTGTGCCCGTACGCCGAAATCGAGCAGTAGACGAGGCCCGGATTGCGCGCCGACAGTTCTTCATAGCCGAGCCCGAGCTTGTCCAGCGCGCCCGGCCGATAGTTCTCGATGAAGACGTCGGCCGAGTCGCACAGTCGCTGCATGAACGCCTTGCCGCGCGCGTCCTTCATGTTGACGCTCACGCCGCGCTTGCCCATGTTGAGCTGCAGGAAATAGCCGCTTTGCTGGTCGTCGAGCACGGTCGCATGCTGACGTCCGGCGTCGCCGGCGCCCGGGCGCTCGACCTTGATGACTTCGGCGCCGAGCGCCGCGAGACAGCGCCCGACATACGGGCCGGCAAGAAAATGGCTGTAGTCGACGACGCGCATGCCTTCGAGGGGACGGGCCTGCATCACGCTGCCTCCGGCCGGCGCGGCACCATCAGGCGATGTTCGCCGCGTTGAACGACCTGCCCGTCCTGATTGATCAGCTCCGACGGCAGCACGACGATGCCCCAGTCCGGGCGGCTCTTGCTGGCCCGCATCGAACCGACGCGGAACGTCACGTGCAGCACGTCGCCGACCTTGATCGGCAGCAGAAAATCCCAGGTCCAGCCGAGCGACATGCCGGGCACAAAGCGATAGTCGCTCTGGGTCTTCAGGCCGTCGGCAACGGACAGCCCGAACAGCCCGTGCGCGACGAGGCAGCCGAAATGGCTGGCGTTCGCGTAATCCTCGTCGACGTGCACGGGCGTATGGTCGCCGGTGAGGTCGGCGTACGCGAGAATGCGCGCCTTGGTCACGACGTAAGCCGGGCTCGTGCACGCGTCGCCCTCGCGGGCGTCGTCCCAGTATTTCTCGACGATCGTCATGGTCATGCCTCCGCGCGCGGGTCGATCGCCAGCGCCTGCGCGACGCAGGAAGCCGGCTTGGCCTGAATCAGTTCGACGGCAAGCCCGTCGGGCAGGCGAAGCCAGTTGCGCCCCTGCGGCATCTCCGTCACGTCGAATCGCCGCGCCGCGGCGAGCGCGGCTTCCAGGTCCTCGCACATCACGCCGAGATGGGCGAGCCGGCCTTCCGGGCCGTCGTGTTCCGGCGCGTGGATGAACTGCAGGCCGCCGAGCGTCCAGTACTGTCGCGGGGCGTCGAGCGGGCCGTCCACTTCGCGCAGCGTCATGCCGAGCACGTCCTCGAAGAAACGGATGTGCCAGCGGATGTCCTTCACCCAGATCGCGACGTGTTCGAGATAGGCTTTCGTGGCGCTCATGCGGCAGCCTCCTCGCGTTGGCGATCGGCCATCGCGCGCTCCAGCCCCTTGATGCACGCGACGAGCGTCGCATTGACCGGCGTCGGCACGCCGTAGCGCTGCCCGCAGCGCACGACCGAACCGTTGATGAAGTCGATCTCGGTGATCGAGCCCTTCTCGAGGCTTTGCAGCATCGAGGTCTTGAAGGTCGCGGGCAGCCCTTCAGCGGCCAGCGTCCATGCCTGTTCGGGGTCGGTCATCGACAACTTCACGCCGGCTGCCCGGGCCGCCGCGATCGCCTCGGCCACGGCCGCGAGCGACGTGGCCTTGAGCAGCGGCTCGTCGTAAAGCTGTCCGTAGGTGAGCCCCGTGAGGCCCGTCAGCGCGCCCGTCGCGACGTTCACCAGCAGCTTGTCCCACATCGTGCCGACGATGTTGTCGCTGATCGTCGTCGCGAGACCGGCGCCATCGAACGCGTCGGCGATCGCCCGCACGCGCGGCGTGATGCGGCCGTCGAGTTCGCCGATGTAGGTCGACTTGCCGATCACGCCGGATTCGATATGGCCCGGGCCGCGCCGCACGCCGCCGACGTAGGTCTTGCCCGCGAGCACGCGCTCGCGGCCGACGGCGTCGCTCAGGATGTCCTCGTGGCCGAGGCCGTTCTGCAGCGACAGCACGACGGTATCCGCGCCCACCAGCGATCGGGCGCCGCGAATCGCCGCGTCGGTGTGGAACGACTTGACCAGCACCACGACCAGGTCGGCCGTGCCGACTTCGGCAGCCTGCGTCGTCGCATGCACGCGTACCTGGCGGCTGCCGCGGGCGTCGTCGACGCGCAGTCCGTCGCGACGCATCGCGTCGACGTGCACGGGCGAGCGATCGATCAGCCAGGTCTCGTGACCGCCTTCGGTAAGGGTGGCGCCGATTGCGCACCCCAGCGCGCCAGCGCCCAGAATTGCAATTTTCAATGCTGTCTCCTTGACGTATGGCCTCACGATAGGAGTTGCTGCTCATGCCGGCAATGCAATGGATACAATGACGTCATTGCAATGGACAATAATGTGCCGATGCCTGCCGATCTGCCCGACCTGAAGCTGCTGCAGCTTTTCGATCTCCTGTACGACGTGCGCAGCGTCACGCGCGTCGCCGAGCAACTCGGCCAGAGCCAGCCGACGGTCAGCATCTGGCTCGGGCATTTGCGGGAACACTTGCACGATCCGCTCTTCATCCGGACGCCCGGCGGCATGGCGCCGACGCCTCAGGCCGATGCGCTGATCGGGCCCTGCCGGGAAATCCTCGAATCGCTGCGGCGCTTCACCGCGTGGGAGATCGCGTTCGATCCGTCGACGGCCCAGCGACGCTTTCGCGTCTGCATGACCGACGCGAGCCACATCACGCTGCTGCCGCGGCTACTGGCCCATGTCAGGGCGCAGGCGCCCGGCGTCCGGCTGGAAGCCGCACGGATCGACGGCAATACGGAACGCGCGCTCGAATCGGGCGAGGCCGACCTCGCGATCGGCTATGTGCCCTGGCTCGGCGGCGGCATTTACCAGCAGAAGCTGTATGACCAGGACTGGATTTGTCTGGCCAATCGGCATCACCCGAGAATTCGCGGCCGGCTCGGCGCAAAGCAGTATCGTTCCGAAGGACATGTCGCGATCACGGCGGGAACCGGCGCGCAGCTGCTCGAACAGGCGCTGCGGCAGGCGCGCATCGAGCGGGACGTGGTGCTGGAATTGCCGGGCTTCCTGGGTCTGGGGGCGATCGTCCAGACGACCGACCTGATCACGACGCTTCCCCGCCATATCGGCGAGACGCTGGCCCACGCGAACGACCTGGCGGTTCATGCCTGCCCGATCCCGGTCGACGGATTCGCGGTACGGCAGCATTGGCATGCGCGATATCACCACGAGGCGGGCAACCGGTGGCTGCGCGGCCTCGTGACCGAGTTGTTCGGTGCGTCGCGTTGACCGGTAGCCATGGCGCGGGGGTGCCGGTACGCGTAAACGGGGTGGGCGACCCAAACGTCACCGCCCTCATCCCGACGTAGACGCAGAAATAGAGGGGCCGCGGCCCCAACGGCACGCGACCGTTGCGCAGAATATCGAGCACGCCGGCCATGCTCAGCCACGGCGCAGGCCCGCTCGGTCTCCAGGTCGCGCAGCCCCATCGCGTCCTGCACGGGCGCCACGATCCAGCCGGACGGCGGGAAGAAGTCGGCCGTCTCGAAACCGGACGCGGCTTCGCTCGCCCTCCCGCCCGTGGCCGTGCGGCCCGCCGTTTCGCTTCGTCCTCCCAATCTCAAAATTACGATTGCAAATGCCTCTCATTTGCATTAAATTGCCGCGCAAATGTACTGTTTGGAACACAGATGTCGGCGCGAGGCCGCCCGCCGTGCCCGAACGCGAAACACACTAAAAGGAGGAGTATGAGCAGGAGGAACTGGGCGGCCGCACCGATGGCCATCGTCGTCGGCACGACCGGCATGGGCAGCGCCGACGCGCAGGAGACGGCGCTACCCACCATCGAGATCTCCGCCCAACGCGCGACGGCGCCGTTTCGCACGCGCGAATCGACGAGCGCGACGCGCAGCGAGGCGGACGTGATGGAGATTCCGTTCGCGGTCAGCAGCGTCGACACGAAGCTGATCCAGACCGTGGCCGCCACGCGCGGCGACGATCTCTACGACTGGGTCGCAGGCGTCTCGCGCCAGAACAACTTCGGCGGCCTGTGGGACAACTACGCGGTGCGCGGCTTCGCCGGCGACGGCAACACGTCCGGCACCGACTACCTCGTCAACGGCTTTTCGTGGAATCGCGGCATGAGCGTGCCGCGCGACACCGTCAACCTCGAACGGATGGAAGTGCTCAAGGGGCCGGCGTCCGCGCTGTATGGCCGCGGCGATCCGGGCGGGATCATCAGCTATACGACCAAGCAGCCGCAGTTTGCCCGCGCGACCACCGTCGGCGTGTCGGCCGGCAGCTACGGCGCATTGCGGCAGACCCTCGATACGACCGGCCCCGTCACGCAATCGCTGGCGTACCGCTTCGTCGCGATGAACGAGAACAACGGCAGCTTTCGCGACACGGTGTCGAGCAAACGCTACCTGTTCTCGCCGTCGTTCACGTGGGACATCGGCGCGGACACGACGCTCCACTACGAGTTCGAGAGTGCGCGTCAGCGCGCGCCGCTCGATCGCGGCGTGCTCGCGGTCAACGGGCAACTGGGCGTGATCCCCGCGTCGCGCTTTCTCGGCGAGCCGCGCGACGGCGACTACGACGTGCGCAACACGGGCCACCAGTTCACGCTCGAGCATCGCATCGATTCACGCTGGTCGATCAATGCCGGCGTCGCGCAACGCAACACCGACCTGTCGGGGCGCTCGTCCGAGGCGTTCGCATTGCAGCCGGACGGCCGCACGCTGTGGCGCCGCTACCGGCAAGTCGCGTTTCACTCGAACGACCTGCAAGGCCGCCTCGAGACGGCCGGCTCGTTCCGCACCGGCGGCATCGGCCACACGCTCGTGATGGGCGTCGATGCGTATCGCTTCAACTACGATCAGTTCGTCACGCGTTCCACGCCGACCGCCGCCGCGCCGTATGCGATCGACATCTTCGATCCGGTCTACGGCCAGCCCGCGCCGACGCCGCGCACCGCGACCAACCTGCTCGAACGCGACGACGGCCAAGGCGTCTACGCGCAGGACACGCTCGCGTTCGGGCCTCACTGGAAAATCCTGGCCGGGCTGCGCTGGGATCGCTTCCACCAGTCGATCGACAACCGCCTGAAGGGCGTGACGACGAGCCAGCTCCAGACCGCGCTGAGCCCGCGTATCGGCGTCGTGTATGAAATGAGTCCCGCGTGGTCGCTGTATGCGAACACCGCGTATTCGTTCCGGCCGAACAACGGCGCCGACGTCGGCGGCCGCGCGTTCGATCCCGAAAAGGGCCACGGCTACGAAGCGGGCGCGAAATGGGCGGGCGCGCGCTGGCTCACGACCGTCTCGGCGTTCTACGTGACCAAGCGCAACGTCCTCACCGCCGATCCGGCGAATGCGGGCTTCTCGCGCGCGGCCGGCGAAGTGCGCAGCCGCGGCGTCGAATTCGAATGGAGCGGCGATCTCGGTCACGGCTTGCGCGGGCTCGCCAACCTCGCGTACGTCGACGCCGAGGTCACGCGCGATGCCGTGCTCACGCCCGGGGCGCGCCTCGTCGACGTTCCGCGGCTGAGCGGCAGCGCGCTGCTGATGTACGAAACCACGCTGCCGTTCGCGGACAAGGCCGGCGCCGGTGCCGGCGTGATCTACGTCGGGCGCCGCGCGGGCAACACGGCCAACACACAGGACGGCTTCGAGCTGCCGGCCTACGCGACCGTGCAGCTGAACGGCTATCTTCAGGTCAACAAGCACCTGCGCGCGTCGGTCGTGCTGAACAACCTGTTCAACCGCACGACCTACGTCAGTTCGTACAACAGCCTGTGGGTCACGCCGGGCGCGCCGCGCAGCCTGTTCGCGTCGCTCGCCTACTCGTTCTAGCGCCCGTTCGCGCTACCGCGCGAGCGCGGCGACTTGCGTCGCCGTCAGCGCGCCCCTGCGGAAAACGCAGCGGGCTCCGCCGCGCCGTCCCGCTCGATGCGCTCGACGATGCGCGCCAGCCGAATGATGTCGGTCAGCGCGAAATCGGCCGCATCGGGCCGGGATCGGCCGCACGCGTCGGCCATCCGCATCGCGAACGACAGCGCTTCGGACCGCTCGTGCAGCAGCGCGCGCAGTGCATCCGCGATCACCTGCCGGTCGCGCGGATCACCGAGGCCCAGCACCGGGCCGGCATCCGGCATCGCGCGCGGCCCGGCCGCCCGCACGGAAACATCCTGCACGCGCATCGTGTTTCGTTCCATGGCCTTCCTCGTTGTCGACTCGCGACCGACCAGCGGCCCGTCACCGCCGGTTCGAGCGCGACACCACGTCGATCCACACCGCCAGCACCAGCACCGCGCCCTTGACGATCATCTGCCAGTACGCGTCGACGTCCAGCATCGACATCCCGTTGTCGAGGCTCGCCATCACGAGCGCGCCGATCAGCGCGCCGTAGACGGTGCCCGATCCGCCGCGCATCGACGTGCCGCCGATGAAGCACGCGGCGATCGCGTCGAGCTCGCCCATCGTGCCGGCGGACGGCGACCCGGCCGCGAGCCGCGCCGTGTTGACGAGGCCGGCGAACGCGCACATCAGGCCCATCAGCGCGAAGATCGCGAGTTTCACGCGATCGGTGTCCACACCCGACAGCCGCGTCGCCTCCAGGTTCGACCCCACCGCATAGATGCGCCGGCCGAATACCGTCTGCGTCGCGATCCACGAGAACACGCCGAGCAGCGCGAGCAGCAGCAGCACGGGCACCGGAATACCGCCATAACGGTCGAGTGTAGCGACGAACGCGAACAGCACCGCCCCGGCGCCGACGATCTTCGCGACGTCCTGCCACAGCGGCGCGACCGCGAGCCGGTAGCGCCGCCGCGTGCCGCGCTGCCGCACCACCAGCAGCGTCGCGACCACGAACAGCAGGACCGCGAGGGCGTCCCCGGCGACGCGCGGCAGATAGCCCTGCCCGATGAACACGAAGCCGTCCGACACGGGCGCGATCGTCGAGCCGCCCGTCACGCCGAGCAGGATGCCGCGAAACGCGAGCATCCCGCCGAGCCCGACGATGAACGACGGCACGCGCCGATAGGTCGACCACCAGCCGTTGAAAAGCCCGATCAGCACGCCGAGCGCGAGCACGGCCGGGACCGTCGCCGCGACCGACCAGTGACGGTTGACGTCGAGGATCGCGGCGACGCCGCCGAGCAGCCCGAGCAGCGAGCCGACCGACAGGTCGATCTCGCCCGCGATGATGACGAACACCATGCCGCACGCGAGCATGCCGGTGATCGACATCTGCCGCAGCAGGTTCGATACGTTGCGCGGCGTGACGAACGCGCCGTCCGTCAGCACCGAGAAGAACGCCCAGATCGCGACGACCGCGAACAGCAGCGCAAGCACCTTGTAGCGCGTGAAGACATGGCGCAATGGCAGCCGCGGCGCGCGGCCGGCGCCTGCATCCGGCGTCGCCGGGGTCGAGGAAGAAAGTTCGGAATTCATATCGCGCTCGCTGCAGTGGGTTCGGCGGGCAGCCGCGCGGGCTTCAGCGCGGCGCCGAGGATCTGTTCCTGCGTGAGGCCCTGGTTGACGAAATCGCCGCGCAGCTCGCCCTCGCCGATCACCAGCACGCGATCGGCCAGGCCGAGCACCTCCGGCAATTCCGACGACACGACGATCAGCGCGACGCCGCGCCTGGCCAGCGCGAAGATCAGCCGGTAGATCTCCGCCTTCGCGCCCACGTCGACGCCGCGCGTCGGTTCGTCGAGGATCAGCACCTGCGGCTCGGTCAGCAGCATCTTCGCGAGCACCGCCTTCTGCTGGTTGCCGCCCGACAGGCTCGCGATCGACAGGAACGGGTGCGCTGCGCGCACCGACAGCCGCTGCATCTCGGTGCGGATCGTATCGAGCTCGGCGGCCGCGTCGATCCGCCCGCGCGCTGCGAAGCGCCGCAGCACCGCGAGCGTGATGTTGTGGCCGACGCCGAGCTGCGGCACGATGCCGTGGCGCTTGCGGTCCTCCGGCACCATCGCGATGCCGGCGCGGATCGCGTCGGCCGGCGAGCGGATCGACAGCGGCTTGCCGTTCATCGTCACGGTGGCCGTGCACGCGCCCGGATACGCGCCGAAGATCGCCTGCATCAGCTCGGTGCGCCCCGCGCCGACCAGCCCGGCGACGCCGACGATCTCGCCGCGCCGCACGCTGAACGACACGTCGTCGACCCGCTTGCGGCGCGCGTTCGTCACGTCGCGGCACGTCACGTGGCGCACGTCGAGCACGACGTCGCCGATCTCGTGCGGCTCGCGCGGATACAGGTCGCGGATCTCGCGGCCGACCATCATCGCGATGATCCGGTCGGTGGTCAGCGCGGCCATCGGCTCGGTCGCGACGTGGCGTCCGTCGCGGATCACGGTGACCGTGTCGCACACGGCCGCCACCTCGTCGAGCTTGTGCGAGATGTAGACGCACGCCACCCCACGGCGCTTCAGATCGCGCACGATGTCGAGCAGGATGCGCGTCTCCGACGCACTCAGCGACGACGACGGTTCGTCGAGGATCAGCAGCTTCGCGTGCTTGTTCAGCGCCTTCGCGATCTCGATCAGCTGCTGGTGGCCGCCGCCGTAGTTCATCACCGGCTGCGCGACGTTGATCGTGTCGATCCGCAGTTCGTGCAGCAACGCCTCGGCGCGCCGGACCATCGCCGCGAAGTGCATGCGCCCGCCCGGCAACGTGATCTCGTTGCCGAGGAAGATGTTCTCGGCGACCGACAGCTCGGGCACGAGCATCAGCTCCTGATGGATGATCGCGATGCCCGCCCGCTCGGTGTCGCGCACGCCGGCGGCCACGAGCGGCGCGCCTTCCCAGCGGATTTCGCCGTCCCACGTGCCGTGCGGATAGACGCCCGACAGCACCTTCATCAGCGTCGACTTGCCCGCGCCGTTCTCGCCGCACAGCCCGACGCATTCGCCGGGCCGCACGGTGAGGTCGATGCCGTCGAGCGCCTTCACGCCGTCGAATGCCTTGACGATGCCGCGCATCGTCAGCAAGGGTTCCGTCATTCGTTCATGCCTCGCAGGATGCGCGCGGGCGCGCTAGTGAAGCGCCGCCCGCGCGTCGCGCCGTTACTGGCTCGCCAGCTGGGCCTGGGTATAGAAGCCGTCCTTCACGACGACGTCGACGTTGCGCTTGGTCAGCAGCGTCGGCTGCAGCAGCACCGTATCGACCTTCTTCCTGCCGTTGTCGTATTGCGCGTTGAACGCGGGCTTCGCGCCCTTCGCGAGATCGACCGCGAGCTTCGCGGCTTCGCTCGCGATCAGCTTCAACGGCTTGTAGACGGTCATCGTCTGCGTGCCGGCGATCACGCGCTTGACCGCGGCCAGATCCGCGTCCTGCCCGGATACCGGCACCTTGCCGGCCAGATGCTGCGCGGCGAGCGCCTGGATCGCGCCGCCGGCCGTGCCGTCGTTCGACGCGACGATCGCATCGATCTTGTTGTTGTTCGCGGTCAGCGCATCCTCGACGATCCGCAGCGCGGTCGATGCGCTCCATTCGGGCACCCACTGCTGGCCGACGACCTTGATGTCGCCGCGGTCGATCGCCGGCTTCAGCACCTTCAGTTGTCCTTCGCGCAGCATCTTCGCGTTGTTGTCGGTCGGCGCGCCGCCCAGCAGGAAATAGTTGCCCTTCGGCTTCGCATCGAAGACGCCCTGCGCCTGCAGCTCGCCGACCTTCTCGTTGTCGAACGAGATGTACGCGTCGACGTCCGCATCGAGAATCAGGCGGTCGTACGACACGACCTTGATGCCGGCCTTCCGCGCCTCGGCGACGACGTTGCCGAGCGTCTTCGAGTTGAACGGCACGATCACGATCACGTCGACGCCGCGCGAGATCAGGTTCTCGATCTGCGAAATCTGCCGCGCCTCGCTCGCATCGGCGGACTGCACCGATACCTTCGCGCCGAGCTTCGTCGCGGCCGCGACGAAATAGTCGCGATCGCGCGACCAGCGCTCGACGCGCAGGTCGTCGATGCAAAAACCGATCTCGGGCTTGTCCTTGCTCGCATGGGCGAGCGGCGTGCCCAGCGCGAGGATCGCGAGCGCGGCGGCGCCGGCCAGCGAACTCAATACGGTACGACGCGTTACGGATTTCATGTCTCCAAACTCCTTGTTATGGAACCACCTCACGAACGCCGGGCGGCAGCCGACATGCGCCGCCCGCATCGAGTCACTGCAAAGCCCGGCAGCGCGACCGTTGCCGGCCACCTGCGCGGCATCGCGTCAGCGCAACCCGTAGATCGCCTGGTTCACGATGTTCTCGAGCCGCTCCTGCGCGCCGCTCGCATGTTGCGGGTCCACGCCGCGCGCGAGCGCGTCGGCCGCGAGCGACTCCAGCGTATAGCCGCCCGCCAGGATCTTGCGGCCGAACGCGTCGTCCCATTGCGCATAGCGCTGCCGGCGCAACGCATCGAGTCGGTCGTTCTCGACCAGCACCGCCGCGCGTTCGAGCGCGAGCGCGAGCACGTCGATCGCGCCGACGTGGCCGTAGAACAGGTCTTCCGGATCGATGCTCTGGCGGCGCACCTTCGCGTCGAAGTTCATCCCGCCGGTCGTGAAACCGCCGTGACGCAGGATCTCGTAGAACGCGAGCGTCAGTTCCTCGACGCTGTTCGGGAACTGGTCGGTGTCCCAGCCGTTCTGCGGGTCGCCGCGGTTCGCGTCGACGCTGCCGAACACGCCGAGCGCGAACGCGTTCGCGATCTCGTGATGGAACGAGTGACCGGCGAGCGTCGCGTGGTTCGCCTCGATGTTCACGCGAATCTCGTTCTGCAGTCCGTACTGCACGAGAAAGCCGTGCACGGTCGCGACGTCGTAGTCGTACTGGTGCTTGGTCGGCTCCTGCGGCTTCGGCTCGATCAGCAGCGCGCCCTTGAAGCCGATCCGGTGCTTGTGCTCGACGACCATCGACAGGAAGCGGGCGAACTGGTCGCGCTCGCGCTTCAGGTCGGTATTGAGCAGCGTCTCGTATCCTTCCCGCCCGCCCCACAGCACGTAGTTTTCGCCGCCGAGGCGATGGGTCGCGTCGAGTGCATGGCATACCTGGGTCGCGGCCCACGCGAACACGTCGGGGTTCGGGTTCGTCGCGGCGCCGGCCGCGAAGCGCGGATGCGAGAACAGGTTCGCGGTGCCCCACAGCAGCCGCACGCCGCTTGCCTGCTGGCGCTCGCCGAGATAGTCGACCATCCGCGCGAAGTTGGCCGCGTATTCGCGCAGGCTGTCGCCTTCCGGCGCGACGTCGGTGTCGTGGAACGTATAGAACGGCGTACCGAGCTTCGTGAAGAATTCGAACGCCGCATCCGCCTTCATCCGCGCCCGCTCGAGCGCATCGCCCGGCTGCTGCCACGGCCGCCGGAACGCGGCCTGCCCGAAGATGTCGTGACCGGGCCACACGAACGTGTGCCAGTAGCAGACCGCGATCCGCAGATGCTCGGCGAGCGTCTTGCCCAGCACGCGCTTGTCGGGGTCGTAATGGTGATACGCGAGCGGGTTGTCCGACTGCGGGCCTTCGTAGCGAATCGCGGGAATATGTTCGAAATACGACATGGCGTCTCCGTGCGGGTTCTTGTTGCAGCGCAACGCGCGTCGCGGCGACGCGCGCGGCCGAATTCGGTTGGCTGGATCGTGCCCGCGCGCCTGCCGGCCGGCAATTGCGAAATTGCGCAGCCCGCTTGATGTTTCTTGCCAGCGGCGCTCGTACGGTACGCATTCCGTCCTACAATCGCCGTCACCAGACCACCGCGCGCCGCCTCCGCGAGCGCGCCCCGGAGACAACGGCACGGCGCCCCCGACGCGCTCGCCCGACACCGAGATGACACGCGCCCCTTCCGCCCAGACACCGCACCGCATCGCGCTGCTGTTCAACGCGAACAAGGTCTACGACCGCGAGATCATCAGCGGCATCGGCCAGTACCTGCACACGACGCGCGTCGTGTGGGACCTGTTCCTCGAAGACGACTTCCGCTGCCGGCTCACCGGGATCGAGCGCTTCGACGGCGACGGCATCATCGCCGACTTCGACGACCCGGCCGTGGCCGACGCGCTCGCCGGCTCGCCGCTGCCGATCGTCGCGATCGGATCGTCGTACGAGGACCCGACGCAGTACCCGGACGGCGTCCCATATATTGCGACGGACAACCCGAAGCTCGTGTCGCTCGCGTACACGCACCTGATCGGCGCCGGGCTCGCGCATTTCGCGATGTACAGCCTGCCGGTCGCGCAGGAGAACCGCTGGGCGCAGCAGCGCGAGTTGGCGTTCGACCGGCTCGCGCGCGCGGACGGGCTCGACGCACCGATCTACCGCGGGCTGTCGACCAGCGCGTCGGGCTGGAATCACGCGATCGAGCAACTGATCGGCTGGCTGCATGCGCTGCCGAAGCCCGTCGGCGTGATCGCGGTGACCGATGCGCGCGCGCGGCACCTGCTGCAGGCGTGCCTGATCGCCGGCCTCGCGGTGCCGGAACAGGTCGCGATCATCGGCATCGACAACGATCCGCTCACGCGCACGCTGACGCGCATTCCGCTGTCGTCGGTGATCCAGGGCACCGAGGAAATGGGCCGCACCGCCGCGCACCTGCTGCACCGGATGCTGCGCGGCGCGCGCTTTCCCGGGCAGCGCATTCTCGTGCCGCCGGTCGGCATCAACGTGCTCGAATCGACGCGCCACCAGCCGCTGGCGAGCCCGCACGTGATGCGTGCGCGGCATTTCATCCGCCAGTACGCGTGCCAGGGGATCAAGACCGAACAGGTCGCCGACTATGTCGGCGTGTCGCGCTCGCTGCTCGAGGAGCACTTCCGGCGCGAACTGCAGCGCACCGTGCACCAGGAGATCCTGCGCCACAAGCTCGAAGCCGCGCAGGCGCTGCTTGCCGGCCGGCAGGCCAGCAGCGCCGAAGTCGCGATCCGTTGCGGGTTCACGTCGCTTCAGTACATGTATGCGGTGTTCAGGCGCGAACTCGGCTGCACGCCGCGCGAATATCAGGAACGCGCGGCCGCCACGCCCTGACGCCCGCCGCCCATCCGACCTCCACTCATGCATATCGATACCGATTCCTCCTACCTGACACGCGGCGTCGCACGCGTGCACGCCGAGCCGTGGGGCACGTTGCCCGACGGCGAGCCGGTGCGGCGCTATACGCTGCGCAACGCGCACGGGATGCGTGTCGTCGTCAGCGACCTCGGCGCGACCGTCGTGTCGTGGCTCGCGCCCGATCGCACGGGACGCTTCGCCGATATCGTGCTCGCGCACGACACGCCGGCCGAGTACGTCGAATCCGGCGTCTACCTCGGCGCGACGATCGGCCGATGGGCAAACCGGATCGCCGGCGCCCGCTTCACGCTCGACGGCGTCGACTACCTGCTCGACCGCAACGAGAACGGCAACCTGCTGCATGGCGGCGCGAACGGGTTTCATCGCGCGCGGTGGGACGTGATCGACGACGGCGGCGGCCTGACGCTGCGGCTCGATTCGCCGGAAGGCGATGCGGGATTCCCCGGCAACGTGAGCGTCCAGGTGCGCTACACGCTCGACGACGACGGCACGCTGACGATCGACTATGCGGGGTGGACCGATGCGCCGACGCCGCTGAACCTGACGAATCACAGCTACTTCAACCTGAACGGACGCGCGGGCAGCGACGTGCGCGGCCATCTGCTGCACATCGACGCCGACGCGTTCCTCGAAGTGGACGACGCGCTGATCCCGACCGGCACGGCCGACGTGACGGGCACGGCGTTCGATTTCCGGCACAGCGCGCCGCTCGGCGCGCGCCTCGACTGGCCGCATGCGCAACTCGCGCGGGCGCGCGGCTTCGATCATTGCTTCGTCGTCGGCAACGGCGCGCGCGAAGTCCGGCCCGTCGCACGCGTCTACGATCCGGAAAGCGGCCGCGAGTTGATCGTGTCGACCGATCAGCGCGGCCTGCAGCTCTATACGGGCAACTATCTCGACGGCGTGCGCGTGAGCGGCGGCACGCGGTGCGCACGCCACGCGGCGCTGTGCGTCGAGGCCGGCGGCTTTCCGGACCAGGTCAACATGGACGGCCTGCGCGACGACGTGATCGTTCGTCCGGGCACCGTCTATCGACAGACCACGCGGTATCGGGTCGGCGTTCACGCGTAGCGCGGGGCGGACGGCAGCGTCGCTTGGCGGGAACCGGCGCGAATGCCGACGCTTCGCCACGCGGCCCCGCTTGCTCGCGTCGGCTTTCCCCCTGCGGATTCACGCCGTCACGCGCACAGCCGGGGCAACGAGGCGATCGCTGAAACAGGAAAATGCTTTCTACGATTCGTTGGTTTGAGCGGCGCGGCGCAGCCCGTAGCATGGGCGCGTCACCCATCCTCCAGCATCGGAATGTCCGCGCAAACAGACAAGGTCGTCCATTGGCTGCTGTCCAGCCTGGAGCCGAGAAGCCAGCTTTTTCATGTCGGCCAGTATTGCGGCGACTGGCAGGCGTCCACCGCCGGCCGTGCGAAAGCGAGCTTCCACGTGATCCTGCACGGATCGGCGTGGCTGCATTTCGCCGACGGGCGCGACAGCATCCCGGTCACCGCCGGTGAAGCCGTCTTTCTGCTGCGCGACGTGCCGCACGGCTTGTCGCCGAGCCCGGTCGACCCGCAGGCCTGCGCGGTCGCGGGCGGCCGCCCGCTCGAGCGACGCGGGTCGATGCAACCGCTCGACCCGTCGGTCGACGGCAGCGTCGGGCTCGCCTGCGGCTTCATCGAATTCCGCTCCACCGTGTCGCGCGCGATCGTGTCGCTCTTTCCCGAGTACCTGATCGTGCGGCGCGGCGACGACGCCTATCGCGGTATCCACGGGCTGTTCGACCTGATTCGCGCCGAGGGCCGCCATGGCGTCGACGCGCCCTCCCCGCTGATCGACAAGCTGGTCGAACTGCTGTTGTTC
The DNA here is from genome assembly GCF_015712215.1 of Burkholderia sp. 9779_493. Taxonomy (NCBI): domain Bacteria; kingdom Pseudomonadati; phylum Pseudomonadota; class Betaproteobacteria; order Burkholderiales; family Burkholderiaceae; genus Burkholderia; species Burkholderia sp. 9779_493. The sequence continues at coordinate 38,628 of NZ_JACCQA010000014.1, read as the reverse complement.
TATGCGGTGCGGGATGCCGCGGGGCACGATACCGTGGCCAGCGGCCTCGCGTCGCTGATGCAGCGGACCGGTTTCGCCACGCTCGTCGCCGCGATCATCGATGCGCCCGCCGACGCGTGGACCACCGACTCGATGGCCGCATTCGCGAACATGTCGCGCACCGCGTTCTGCAAGCACTTCAGCGAAGCGTCCGGCCATCCGCCGATGCAGTTCGTCACGATGGTGCGGATGCGACTCGCGGCGGACCTGTTGCAGCAAGGCCTGCCGATTTCGCGTGCGGGTGAACTGGTCGGCTATCAGTCGGAATCGGCGTTCGCGCATGCGTTCAAGCGCACGATGGGCATGCAGCCCGGCGCATGGCGGCGCGGCGGCCCTGCGTCGCCATCGGCGGCGCGCCTGCACTAGCCGGAGACGGCGCGACGGCGGAACGCGCGGCGCGGGACGAACGCACAGGAATCGCGGATGTTCGCGCATTGTCCGGCGGGGGCGCCGCCTCGACAATGATCTCACTGCCCCTCCGGAGAATCCTGTGAGCCGCCTGCCCTTGCCCACCATCGAAACCGCCCCCGCGCCCAGCCAGCCATTCCTGGAAAAGTCGCAGCGCGCGAACGGTTTCCTGCCGAACCTCGTGCGCTCGCTCGCGAACGCGCCGGTCGCGCTCGAAACCTATCTGACCGTCGCGGAGATCAACAGCCGCGCGGGCCTCACGTTCGCCGAGCGCGAAGCCGTGCAGATCACCGCGGCCGCCGTCCACGGCTGTGCGTTCTGCGTGGCCGGACACACCGCGGCGGCGCTGAAAAAGGCCCACGTCGACCACGCCGACGTCGATGCATTGCGCGACGGCGAACCGGTCGCCGATCCGCGGCTCGACGCCGTCGCCGCATTCACGCGCGCCGTGATCGCGACGCGCGGCGGCGTGCCCGACGACGCGCTCGACGCGTTCCTGGCCGCCGGCTTCACCGAGGCGAACGCGCTCGAAGTGGTGCTGGGCGTGAGCCTCGCGACGCTGTGCAACTTCGCGAACAACCTGTCGCGCAACGAACTCAACCCCGAACTGGCGGCATACCGATGGGAACCCCGGACACAGGCCGCCTGACGGCGCCCGAACTCGACGCGTCGCTGGTCGACTGGCTCGACGCGAACGCCACGTCGCTCGACACGCGCGCCGCGCTGAAAGCGGAAGTCGTGCCGCGCCTCGCGGCGGCCGGACTGTTCCGGATCGGCGTGCCGGCGGGCCTCGGCGGCGCCGGCGGCACCACCGCGGACGCCATTGCCGGCATCGCCGCGGTGGCCGAGCATTCGCTGACCGCGGCATTCGTGCTGTGGGGCCAGCGCAGCTTCATCGAGTACCTGTTGCAAAGCCCGAACGCCGCACTGCGCGCGCGCTGGCTGCCGGCGCTGCTCGACGGCCGTTGCGCTGGCGCCAGCGGGCTGTCGAACGCGATGAAGTATCTGTGCGGCATCGAGTCGCTTCAGATCGACGCGACGCGGCACGCGGACAGCGCCGACGACTGGCGGCTGACGGGCAGGATGGCGTGGGTGACGAACCTGCGCGCCGAACGGTTCGTGGTGGCGGCAGCCGTCGCGTTCGACGATGGCCGCCCGTCCGCGATCGTCGCGATTCCGGATGACGCGCGCGGCCTGGCCCGCAGCACGGATCTCGACCTGATCGCGCTGCGCGGCAGCAACACCGCCGCGCTGCATCTCGACGCCGTGCCGAGCGACGCCGCCTGGCTGATCCATCCGGATGCGCAAACCTTCCTGCCCGCGGTACGACCGGCATTCCTCGGCTTGCAGTGCGGGCTGTCGATCGGGCTCGCGCGGCGCTCGCTGGCCGAAGCGCGGCGCGCGGCGGAGACGACGCGCGGCATTCTCGGCCCCGAAGTCGAATCGTGCGCGGCCGAACTGGCCGCCGCGTGCTCGCAGTTGTCGGCCGGCATCGCCGACGGCAGCCTGCGCCTGCATCCGAACCGCCTGTTCGAGCTGCGTATCGCGCTCGCGACGCTAGTGGCCACCGCCGTGAACCTCGAACTCGAGGCGAGCGGCGGGCGCGGCTATCTGCGCGATGCGGGGCTCGGCTTCGAGCGACGCTGGCGCGAAGCGGCGTTCATTCCGATCGTCACGCCGAGCGTGGTGCAGTTGAAGGCGCAACTCGCCGCGCAGGCGCGGAGCATCGCCGCATGACGCCCCCGCTGCTGGACGCCCGTCACCTGACGCTCGGCTACGGCGACGAGCCGCGCACGACCGTGCTTGCCGACGTGTCGCTGTCGGTCGGGCGCGGCGAAATCGTCGCGTTGATCGGCCCGAGCGGGACCGGCAAGTCGAGCCTGCTGCGCGCACTGGCCGGGCTCGAGCGGCCGCAATCCGGCACCGTATCCGTCGACGGCGCGCTGCTGCAGGGCCCGCACCCGAGGATCGCGATCGCGTTCCAGGACCCGTGCCTGCTGCCGTGGCTGTCGACCGAACGGAACGTCGCGTTCGGGCTTGCCTTCGCGCATCAGGAGCGCCTCACGCGCGATCAGCAACGCGAACGCGTCCGCTCGGCGCTGCGCGCGGTCGGGCTCGACGCCGCCGCGTCGCTGCGCCCGGCCCAGCTTTCCGGCGGGATGGCGCAGCGTGCGGCGCTGGCGCGCGCACTGGCGCGTCGGCCGCACGCGCTGCTGCTCGACGAACCGTTCTCGGCGCTCGACGAAGTCACGCGCGCGGCGATGCAGCAGCTGCTGGTGAACATCGTGTCGACGACGCGCTGCGCGACGGTGCTCGTGACCCACGACATCGACGAGGCGCTGCTGGTGGCCGATCGCATCGTGCTGCTCGGCACGCAAGGCCGCTTCATCGACGCGTGGCAGGTCGATTACCCGCATCCGCGCGACGCGTTCGTCAGCGAACTCGGCACGATGCGCATCGACATCCTGAAGGCGTTGCAGGCCGGCATGAAGCGCCCGCACGCGTCCGAACCCCATCCCTTGAACTGACCTCCCTATCCATGTGCCAGATTCCGATGTCGCGCCGCGAATGGCTGAAGCTCGCGGCCCTGTTCACCGCGACGGGTGCCGCCCCGTTGCTGTCGATGGCCAACGCGCACGCCGCGGCCGAGCCGGATGCGCCGGTTCGCATCGGCTATCTGCCGATCACCGACGCGGCCCCGCTGCTGGTCGCCCACAACAACGGCTATTTCGCGTCCGAAGGGCTGACGGTCGAGCAACCGAAGCTGCTGCGTAGCTGGGCGCAGCTCGTCGAGGCGTTCCTGTCCGGCCAGGTCAACGTCGTGCACCTGCTGTCGCCGATGACGCTGTGGGCGCGCTACGGCAGCCGCGCGCCGGCGAAGGTGGTGGCATGGAATCACGTGAACGGCTCCGGGCTGACGGTCGCGCCCGACATCGACTCGCTGCGCGATCTCGGCGGCAAGACCGTCGCGGTTCCGTTCTGGTACTCGATTCACAACGTCGTGCTGCAGGACATGCTGCGCGGGCAGGGGCTCGTCCCCGTGCTCAAGCGGCGCGGCACGCCCGCGGCGAACGAGGTCAACCTCGTCGTCATGGCGCCGTCGGACATGCTGCCCGCGCTCGCCGCGCGCCAGATCGCCGGATATATCGTCGCGGAGCCGTTCAACGCGACCGCGGAATTGATGAAGATCGGCAAGATCCTGCGTTTCACCGGCGATGTGTGGAAGAACCATGCGTGCTGCGTCGTGTTCATGCACGAGCAGGATCTGACGCAGCGCCCCGCGTGGTCGCAAAAGGTCGTCAACGCGATCGTGAAGGCGCAGCTGTGGGCGCGCTCGCATCCGCAGGAAACCGCGCAACTGCTGTCGAAGGACGGCACGCACCGCTATTCGCCGCACACGCTCGCATCGCTGGACCGCGTGCTGGTGCCGCCGGCGTCGCTGGCCGACACCTATCGGGCGAGCGGCGCGATCCGCCACGCCGACTGGCACGCGAAGCGGATCGACTTCCAGCCGTATCCGTTCCCGAGCTATACCGAGGCGCTGGTGCAGCGGCTGAAGCGGACGGTGGTCGACGGCGACAGCACATTCCTCGCGTCGCTCGATCCGGCGTTCGCGGCCCGCGACCTGGTCGACGACCGGTTCGTGCGCAAGAGCATCGACGCGGTCGGCGGGCTGACCGCGTTCGGTCAATCGGGCGGGTTCCGCCGCGAGGAGATCGTCGTTGTCTGATGCGCTTGCTACCCGCCGCTCGTCCGCACCCGGCACGCGCCGGACCGGCGGCGCCCGTTCCCCGGCACCTGCGGCCGCGGGCTGGCTCGGCGTGGCCGGGCTCGTGGCGACGGTCGCGGTCTGGTGGGCCGCGATCCATGCGTTGACCGAGCCTGGCTCGCTCGGCCGGCAGTTCGCGCCGGACAGCGCGTTCGCCAGCCTGCGCTCGCTATGCGCGGACGATCATCTGCTCGAACACGCGCTCGTCAGCCTGCGACGCATCGGCGTCGGGCTCGGCGCGGCGCTGCTGGCCGGCGTCCCGCTCGGCTTGTTGCTCGGCCGCGTGCAATGGGTCGAGCGGATGCTGTCGCCGACGTTCCAGTTCCTGCGCATGGTGTCGCCGTTGTCGTGGATGCCGCTTGCGGTCATGTCGTTCGGCATCGGCGACCGCGCGATCTACTTCCTGCTCGGGTTCGCCGCATTGTGGCCGGTGCTGATGAGCACGGCGGCCGGCGTCAAGCAGATCGACCGGCGCTGGCTGCAGCTCGGCGCAAGCCTCGCGGCCACCCGCCGCGAGCTGCTGGTCCATATCGTGCTGCCCGCGATCGCGGGGCCGCTGCTCAACGGCACCCGGCTCGCGATCGGCATCCTGTGGATCGTGCTGGTGCCGGCCGAGATGCTCGGCGTCAACGCGGGCCTCGGCTACCTGATCCTCGATACGCGCGACCGGCTCGCGTATGCGGAACTGACCGCGGTGATCGTCGTCATCGGCGCGCTGGGTTTCGCGCTCGACGGCATCGCGCGGGGGTTGACCCGCGCGCTGCTGGCGTCCGGGCGCTGACGTTCAATTCCACGCATGGCGCGCCGGGCGCGCGCCGTTCAGGTAGTAGTTGCCGACAAGGTGATATTTCCAGCGCACCGGGTCGTGCAGCGTATGCGTGCGCGCATTGCGCCAATGGCGGTCGAGGTTGTGCTCGGCGAGCGTCGCTTGCGTGCCGGCCAGCTCGAACAGCTTCTCGCCCGCGAGCAGCGCGACCTCGGTCGTCAGCACCTTCGCTTCGCCGACCGCCACCGACGCCCGCGCGACGTCGTCCTCGGTCACGTCGCCCTTGGCCGCGATCTCGTCGAGCGTGCGCGCCGCGCGTTCGAGCAACGCGTCGGCCGCATGCAGCTGGATGTGCAGCCGGCCGATTTCACGAATCGTCAGCGGATCGTCCGTGGCCCGCTCGACGCCGCTGTCGACCCACGGCCGCGTGCGGGTTCGCACGAACGCGAGCGTATCGTCGATCGCCGCCTTCGCGATGCCGGCGTCGATTGCCGCCTGGATGATCTGCGACAGCGGGCCGTTGAGCGTCGGCACGTCCGACACGCGCTGCGCGGGCAGCACGTGCGACGCCGGGATGCGCACCGCGTCGAGCACGACCGTGCCGCTCGCGGTCGTGCGCTGGCCGAAGCCCGACCAGTCGTCGATCACGGTCAGCCCGGGCGTCGGTTGCGGCACGTACGCGAGCCAGGCCTGCTGCGCGTCGTCGAGCCCGAGCACCGGCACGTAATGCGCGAACAGCGCGCCGGTCGAGTAGAACTTCGTGCCGTCGACGACGTAGTCGTCGCCGTCGCGGCGCACGCGCGTCTTCAGGTCGAGCACGTGCTTCGTGCCCTTCTCCGAGAACCCGTTGCCGAACCGCTTGCCGCTCAGCACTTCGGCGAAGAAATGCCGCTTCTGCGCGTCGGTGCCGACGAGCGTGATCACGTCGATCAACCCGAAATGATTCTGCGGAAGCTGCCCGAGCGACGCATCGGCCGCGGCGACGATCTTGATCACCTCGGTGAGCGTCACGTGCGAGACGCCTGCGCCGCCGTATGCCTTCGGCACCGTGATCGCCCACAGCCCCGACTGCGAGAACCATTCGATTTCCTCGCGCGGCAGGCGGCGGTCGCGATCGCGCTCGGCGGCGCCTTGCGCGAGGCGTTGCGCCAGCGCATGCGCGGCCGCGATCGCTTCAGCGTCGTCGGCGATCACGCGGGCCACCTGCGGGTGTGCATCGGCCGGCCGCTCCTGAATCGTCGCGCTCGTGTCTGACATCGGGCTCTCCTGTCGAATGGCGAAAGCATTCAATCTAGCAGCGCCGCGCGGGCCGGAAAACCGAGCGATTCTCGGAACGATATTCCTTGGGAGAACAAACGACGTCGCGCCTGACGCAGGTGGAACGGCGTTTTGACGTCGCAACGGATGCATGAACGTCGATGCGTCCCCGCGTGGTTGCGGTCGCAGTCGCGGTAATACGCAGCGACGATAACGATCCGAGAATCCGTTATTGGAACGCCCGCTTCGCGCTTCCTATACTGGGCTCCCGGCGCACGCCCTTCGAGGAAACCCGCATGACTTCGTCGCACGCAGCCCCCGACCTTTCCACCGGTACCGATTACGATGCGCTCGCGAGCCGGTTCCGGCCGATCTTCGAGCGTATCGCCGCCGGCACCGCCGAACGCGAACGCCGCCGCGAACTGCCGCACGAGGCGATCGGCTGGCTGAAATCGGCGGGCTTCGGCGCGATACGGCTGCCGGCGAGCGCGGGCGGCGCCGGCGCGTCGCTGCCGCAGTTGTTCCGGCTGCTGACCGAGCTGGCCGCCGCCGATTCCAATTTGCCGCAGGCGTTGCGCGGACATTTCGCGTTCGTCGAGGACTGGCTGAACGCACCGGACGGCCCGCAACGCACGACCTGGTTCGACCGCTTCGCGAGCGGCCAGCTGGTCGGCAATGCATGGTCGGAAGCCGGCGACGTGCCGCTCGGCCAGACCGTCACGAAGGTATCGGAGCAAAACGGCCGGCTCGTGCTGAACGGCCGCAAGTTCTACAGCACCGGCAGCCTGTTCGCCGACTGGATCGACGTGTTCGCGCAGCGCGCGCACGACGGCAGCGACGTGATCGTCGCCGTCGCGACCGCGCAGCCGGGCGTGATCCGCGAGGACGACTGGGACGGTTTCGGCCAGACGACCACCGGCAGCGGTACGACGCGTTTCGAGGACGCGGCGGTCGATGCGGACAACGTGATCGATTTCGCGCGCCGCTTCAAGTACCAGACCGCGTTCTATCAGTTGTTCCACGTCGCGACGCTGGCCGGCATCGGCCATGCGATCGTGCGCGACGCGGGCGAACTCGTGCGCAACCGCACACGGGTGTACAGCCACGGCAATGCGCCGCGCGCGGGTGACGACGCGCAGCTGCAGCAGGTGATCGGCGAGATCGCGTCATGGGCCTACGCGGCCGATGCGCTCGCGCTGCGCGCCGCGCAGCCGCTTCAGCACGCGTACGAAGCGCGCTTCGGCGGCGACGAAGCGGCCGAGCAGGCCGCGAACGTCGCGGCCGAAATCGAATCCGCGCAGAGCCAGCTCGTCGTGTCCGAACTCGTGCTGCGCGCGGCGACGCGCCTGTTCGACGCGCTCGGCGCGTCGGCGACCCGCAGCACGACCGCGCTCGATCGCCACTGGCGCAACGCGCGCACGGTGTCGTCGCACAATCCGCTCGTCTACAAGGCGCGCATCGTCGGCGACTGGATCATCAACGGCCGCACGCCGCCGTTCGTGTGGCGCGTCGGCAACGGTGCGGACGCCCATGCGGGCGCCAGCGCGGAAACGGGGGCCGCGCAATGAGCAAGACCATCCGCTTCAATGCGTTCGAGATGAACTGCGTGGGCCACCAGTCGCCCGGCCTGTGGGCGCATCCGCGCGACCGCTCGTGGCAGTACAAGGATCTCGACTACTGGACCGACCTCGCCCGCGTGCTCGAACGCGGGATCTTCGACGCGATCTTCATCGCGGACGTGATCGGCTACTACGACGTGTACAAAGGCAGCAACTATCACGCGCTGCACCAGGCCGCGCAGATTCCGGTCAACGATCCGCTGCAGCTCGCCGCGCCGATCGCGATGGCGACCGAGCATCTCGGCATCGGCATCACCGCGTCGACGACGTTCGAGCATCCGTACACGTTCGCGCGCCGGCTGTCGACCGCCGACCACCACACGAAGGGCCGGCTCGCGTGGAATATCGTCACGTCGTACCTGGAGAGCGGCGCGAAGAACGTCGGCGATCACGGGCTGCGCACGCACGACGACCGCTACGCGGTCGCGGCCGAGTACGTCGAAGTGCTGTACAAGCTGTTCGAAGGCAGCTGGGAAGATGGCGCGGTGGTGCGCGATCGCGACGGCCGCGTGTTCACGCATCCGGAGAAAGTGCATGAGATCGGCCACAAGGGCCGCTTCTTCGACGTGCCCGGCTATCACCTGTGCGAGCCGTCGCCGCAGCGCACGCCGGTGCTGTTCCAGGCCGGCGCGTCGGGCCCCGGCAAGGCGTTCGCCGCGCAGCACGCCGAATGCGTGTTCGTCGCCGCGCCGACCCGCGACCAGCTTGCGCGCTATGTGGCCGACGTACGTGCGCAGGCCGCGGCCGCCGGGCGCGACCCGGCGAAGGTGCTGATCTACAACCTCGTCACGGTGATCGTCGACGAGACCGACGAGAAGGCGCAAGCGAAGTTCGACGAGTATCGGCGCTACGTGTCGTACGACGGCTCGCTGGTGTTCATGTCCGGCTGGACCGGCATCGACTTCGGCCAGTACGCGCCGACCGATCCGGTCAGGCGCGTCGAAACGAATGCGATCGTGTCGGCGGTCGAGCACCTGTCGGGCGGCGACACCGCGTGGACGATCGAGGCGCTGGCGGCCTGGGGCGGCATCGGCGGGATGGGCCCGGTGTTCGTCGGGTCGGCGTCGACCGTCGCGGACATCCTGCAGGAATGGGTGGCCGCGACCGACGTGGACGGTTTCAATCTCGCGTATGCGGTCGCGCATGAAACCTTCGAGGACGTCGTGCGCCATCTCGTGCCCGAGTTGCAGCGGCGCGGCGTGTATCCGACCGCGTATGCGCCGGGCACGCTGCGCGAAAAACTCTTCGGCGGATCGGCGCGGCTGCCGGACGAGCATCCGGCCGCGCAGTTTCGCGATATCGAACAGGTCAAGCGCGCGGCCGAGCGGGAAGCGGTGAGCGCGTAGCGTTGGGCGACGTCGAAGCCGGTCTGTCCGCATTCACGCGGCGGCCGGCTTCAGTACAAACGGCTTCGTGCAGTCTGACGAAGCCGTTTGTATTTGCCGGGGGACAACGAGCGCCCCCAGGGTCGATGGTTACGCCACGCTTTCGTCGTCGACGTCGTTCGCCGTCGGCTCATAACGAATGATCAGCAGGAACACGATCGGCGTGACCGCGCTGATCGCGACGACCCAAAACATGTCGGTGCCGAGACGCGCCTGCAGGATCGGCAGCACGAACAGCGCGAGTGCCTGGCCGATGCCGCACAGCGACCGCCCGAAGCCGACGCCGGTGCCGCGGATCGCGGCCGGATACGACAGCGTCGGATAGATCATCATCTGCGCGCCCGGCCCGAAACCTTCGGCGAACAGCCAGGTGCCGAGCATCAGCAGCACGACGCCGACCGCCAATGCGCCGTGCGGATGCCCCGCCAGCGCCAGCGCGACGAGCGCGACCGTTTGCAGCGCAAACCCCGCGATCGCGACATGACGCGACGGATAGCGATACGCGAGTCGCATACCGAGCAAGCCGCCTGTGAACGCGAACAGCACGTTCAATGCGAGCGACGCCGCGATCGTCTCGAATACGCCCGCGCCGAGGAATTGCGACAGGATCGACGGCAGGAAGAACGCGATCGCCGTGTATTCGAACGGGATGCACAGGTTCATCACGCTGGCGACGATCGTGCGCCCCAGATACGGACGCTGGAACAGCACGCGAATCCGCACCGGCGGCGGGCTCGGCTCGCGTCCCGCATCGTCCGCTTCGTGCGCGTGAATGCCGTACGATTCGCGCAGGATGCGCGCGGCATTGGCCAGGTCGCCCTGATTCGCGGCCCACAGCGGCGACTCGTTCATGAAGCGGTTGCGGAACAGGATGATGACGAGCGCCGGCACCGCGCCGAAGATCAGCGACGCGCGCCACAGCCAGCCCGCATGCTCGGCCGGCAGCAGGAAATACAGCCCGAAGATCAGCAGGAAGCACACCGACGACGCGACGTACCACATCGGGCACCACGCAGCGAGCCGCGACGCCTTGTTGCCGCGGCCGTTGAACTTCGAGAATTCGGCGAGGAACGCCATCGCGACGGGCAGGTCGATGCCGACGCCGAGCCCCATCACGAAGCGCGCGGCGATCAGCACCCAGACATTCGGCGCGAGCCCGGCCGCGATCGCCGCGACCACGAAGAACAGCATGTCGGCCATGAACACCTGATAGCGGCCGATCCGGTCCGTCAGCCAGCCGCCGACCAGGCTGCCGAAGATCGTGCCGATCATGATCGCCGACCCGACCAGCCCGGTCAGCGCGGGCGTCAGGCCGAATTCGCGCGCCACGTCGTCGATGCCGTACGACAGCGTCGTCAGGTCGTACGCATCGAGAAACACGCCGCCGAGCGCCAGCAGCACGATCATCCGTGCGTGGCTCACCGAACTGTCCACCGTATTGATCAGGCGCGCGACGTCGCTCGCCGAGCGGATGGGGGAAGAAACCGGCGTGACTGAGCCTAGATCGATCGAACTCATCGGATTCCTTAGTTTGATGCCGAATGCACGGCAAGGTGATCGTAAAGCCGGGGAACCGGGCAGGCGCCTTCGCGACCGTCGCGGCGTCGAGCGCATGCGGCCCCGCTGCAGCCGGGTTCCGGCAACGGAAATTCTGTTCCCTCGATCCGGCAATCCCAAGCGATATAAACCGATAAATTAATCGGCGTGCGTCATAAAGTTGCGCGGCAGAGGCGCTTAGCAGCAGCGTGCATGTGCAATCGCGGATTTCTTCGTTAACGGAACGCCTGCGCTTCGTTACAGTAGCCCACTACCCTGCCTGTTCGCGGCGCGTTGCCGCTCTTCCGGAGAATTCCCGATGAAGTCGTTCTGGTCCCGCGTGTGGCAATCCGCGGCCGTCGTCGTTGCCGCGCTTGCCGGCCTCGCGTCGATACACGCGCAGGCGGCGACGCCCGCTGAAATCCGCGTCGACTACGCGTACTACTCGCCCGAGAGTCTCGTGATCCGCCACTTCGGCTGGCTCGACGACGAATTCAAGGCCGACGGTACGTCGATTCGCTGGGTGCTGAGCCTCGGCAGCAATCGCGCGCTCGAATACCTGAACAGCGGCGCGGTCGATTTCGGCTCGGCCGCGGGGCTGGCGTCGGTGCTCGCGCGCGCGAACGGCAACCCGATCCACACGGTCTACGTGTTCTCGCGCCCCGAATGGACGGCGCTGGTGGTGCGCAAGGATTCGCCGATCCGTTCGCTCGCCGACCTCAAAGGCAAGAAGATCGCCGCGACGCGCGGCACCGATCCGTTCCTGTTCACGCTGCGCGCGCTGCACACGGTCGGCCTGACCCGCGACGACGTCGAGATCGTCAACTTGCAGCATCCGGACGGCCGCACCGCGCTCGCGAACGGCCAGGTCGATGCGTGGGCCGGGCTCGATCCGCACATGGCCGCCGCGCAGCTCGACGACGGCGCGCGCCTGCTGTACCGCAACGTCGCATTCAATACGTACGGCTTCCTGAACGTGCGCGATGCGTTCGCCAGCCAGTATCCGCAGGCGGTCGCGCGCGTGCTGAAGGTCTACGACCGTGCGCGCCAGTGGATCGGCGCGCATCCGGCCGAAACCGCGCAGATCGTCGCCGACGAATCGAAGGTGTCGCTGCCGGTCGCGAAGCTGCAACTTCAGCGCAACGACTTCAGCGACCCGGTGCCGGGCGACACGCAGCGCGCGGCGCTGAAGGCCGCCGCGCCGGTGCTGACGGCCGAGCAATTGACCAAGCCGGGCGTCGATCCGGCGAAGATCGTCGATACGCTGCTCGATCCGTCGTTCGCGCGCCCGATCGTCGCGGCGTCGCACTGAGCGTGACGCCGATGACGGACACCACCGCGCGCGGCGACGCGCGCGCGTCCCGCCAACCCGCTTCGCCGCCGCGTGCGGCCCGACGTGACCCGCTGCGCGCGTGGCGAGTCGCGGGCCTCGCGCTGCCGTTCGCGGCGCTCGTGCTGCTGGAGTTCGTGGTGCGGCGCGGCTGGCTGCCCGAACATCTCGTGCCGGCGCCGAGCGAGATTCTCGATACGCTCGCGCGAATGGGCGTCACGCGGGTTGCGCGTCACGTCGGCGCGAGCACGCTGCGCGTCGCGGCCGGCTTTGCGGCGGGCGCCGGCCTCGCGCTCGTCGTCGGCGCGGCGATGGGCCTGAGCCGCCGAGTCGATGCGCTGTTCGAACCGACGTTCCAGGCGTTGCGCGCGATTCCGTCGCTTGCGTGGGTGCCGGTGCTGCTGCTGTGGCTCGGCATCGACGAAGCGCCGAAGATCACGCTGATCGCGATCGGCGCGTTCTTTCCCGTTCATCTCGCGGTGGTCGCCGGCATTCGCGACGTCGACCGCAAGCTCGTCGAGCTCGGCGCGGTGTACCGGCTCGGCCCGCTCGCGCTGTTCCGCCGGATCCTGCTGCCCGCCGCGCTGCCGCAGATCGTCACCGGCCTGCGGACCGGCCTCAGCCTCGCGTGGATGTTCATGGTCGCCGCGGAGTTGATCGCGGCCACGCGCGGCCTCGGCTTCCTGCTGAGCGACGGCCGCGAAACCGGACGCCCCGATCTCGTGTTCGGCGCGATCCTGCTGCTCGCGTTGCTCGGCAAGCTGACCGACGGCGCGATGCGTCGCATCGAGTCGCGCTGGCTCGGCTGGCGCGATGCGTTCGACGGCGCGGCGCGCCAGGGCGGCAAATGAGCGCCTCCCCTTCCGTCCGCCCGGCCGCCGGCATCGCCGCGCCGCTGCTCGACCTGCGGATCGCCCGCAAGCTGTATGGCGATCGCACGATCCTGGCCGACATCGCGTTGCAGGTCGCGCGAGGCGAAATCGTCTGCGTGGTCGGCCCGAGCGGGTGCGGCAAGAGCACGCTGCTGCGGATCGTCGCGGGCCTCGACCCGGACTTCCGCGGCAGCGTGACGCTCGATGGCAGCGCGCTGGCCGGGCCGTCCGCGCGCGTCGGCGTGATCTTTCAGGAGCCGCGGCTGCTGCCGTGGCTGTCGATCGCGGACAACGTCGGTTTCGCGTCCGGCGCGCGGGGCGGACGCGATCCGAGCGTCGCGCGGTTGCTCGACGAGGTCGGCCTGGCCGGCGTCGCGCGGCAGCTGCCGGCGACGCTGTCGGGCGGCATGGCGCAGCGAGCCGCGATCGCGCGCGGGCTGTTCGGCGAGCCGGATCTGCTGCTGCTCGACGAGCCGTTCAGCGCGGTCGACGCGATCACGCGGATGCGCTTGCAGACGCTGCTGCTCGAGGTCGTCCATCGGCACCGGATGGCCGCGATCGTCGTCACGCACGATCTCGACGAGGCGCTGTATCTCGGCGATCGCGTGCTGGTGCTCGCGCCGAACCCGGGCCGCGTCGACGATGAACTCCACGTCGACGTCGCACGGCCGCGCGATCGGCGCGATCCGTCGCTGGCCGCGCAGCGCGCGCGGCTGATCGATGCGTTCCAGCGCTTTCACGATCGTGAGGCACGCGACACCACTGGCATCCCGGTCACGCCGGCGTGACGTCGCCACTTCATTGCGCAGACGCCGACCGGACGAACGCGGCCAGATCGCGATTGAACCGCCCGGCTTCCTCGATGAACGGCGCGTGACCGGATGCCGCGTACACCTTGCTGACGATGCGTGAGTTCAGTGCGGCCGCGCGAGCCAGCGTCGCCTGCGTGTCGACCAGCGCGTCGCGCCCGCCGTAGATGAACAGCAGCGGCACGCGCGCGTGGCCGAGCCCCGCGGCGGCGAATACCGACATCGTCGGGATGGCCTTTTGCATGTCCCACGACGCCATCGCGGCGTTGGCGAGCAAGCGCTCGAACGTCGCGGCATCCGGCCGGCGGTTGAAGCACAGACCGACGAAAGTCCGCTCGCCGTCGAGATGCGTTTTCAGATCCGCCGCATTCATGTCGCGGTACACGTCCGGATGATCGACGATCTGGCCCGGCGCAAGCTCGACCACGCCGTCGACGTACACCGCGCCCGCGATCGCGCGGTCGCCGTATTGGGCGAGGTAGTTCGAGATCACCACGCCGCCGAGCGACCAGCCGACCACGACCGGTTTGCGCGCATGCGTGCCGTCGATGACCGCCGCGAGATCGTCGCCCCAGCGGGTTCCGTCGCGATACGGCTGCGCGCCGGACGGCTTGTCCGACAGCCCGTGGCCGCGCAGGTCGTACGTGATGATCCGGAAGCCGCGCAGTTCGGCGCTCTGGACCTGCGCGTCCCAGTTCAGGCGGCTGCCGAGCAGGCCGTGAATCAGGATGACCGGAACGCCGTCCGGGTCGCCGCTTTCCTGAACGGCCAGCTTCACGCCGTCCGTCGACGTCACGGTATAGCTCAGCGGCGCGGCGGCCGCGTCGTACGCCCACGCGAACGGCATCGCCCACCAGATCACGGCAATCAGCCAGCGCATCAGCACGCGGGTATCCATGGTGTTTTCCTCCAGGCATGAACGGACGCCCAGTCTCAACCCTCACACTGATGTAAGAGTCAAGCGGATCGTGCTAACCTGCCCTTCATGAAAAATCCGCCTACCCAGCCACTGCTGACCATCGGCAAACTCGCGCAGCTCACCGGCGCGAGCGTGCGCTCGATCCGGCACTACGACGAGCACGGCCTGCTCGCATCGGTGCGCGCGGACAACGGCTATCGCCTGTTTCCCGACAAGGCTGTGACGCAGGTCAAGCAGATTCAGCGCATGATCGCGACCGGTTTCACCCTCGACGACATTCGCGGCTTTCCGGACTGCATGCTGCTGATCGACGGCGCCCGCTCGTGCGACCAGATCACCGACGTCCAGCGCGAACGCCTCGAAGCGATCGACCGCCAGATCGCCGATCTCGAGAAGCGACGTGCAAGGCTCGTCAAGATGTTGCGGGATGGTGCGGTGCCACCGCTCGATTGATCGATGCGCGGGTTCGCCAGCGGTCCGCCTTTTCCCGCTACGGATACCAGTCCACCCGCGCGCTTCGGGCACAATACGCGCCCTCACCTTTTTGCCGGTGGTCACACCCATGCGCGTCATCGTCGTCGGAACAAGCGGAGCCGGGAAATCCAGCTTTGCCAGCGCACTGGCCGCCGCCGCGGCCTGCCCGTACATCGAACTCGACCGGCTCTACTGGGGCCCGGGCTGGACCGCCGTGCCGCCCGCGCAGTTCGACCATGCGGTGCGGGCGGCGACGGCCGGCGACCGCTGGGTCGCCGACGGAAACTACAGCGCGGTGCGTGACGTGCTGTGGTCGAGGGCCACGCACGTCGTATGGCTCAACTTCGGGCGATGGACGGTGTTTTCCCGTGTGCTGCGGCGCACGATCGGTCGCGGGCTCATGCGCACCCGGCTCTCTCACGGCAACCGGGAATCGCTGCGGATGGCGTTCTGCTCGCGGGACTCGGTGCTGCTGTGGTCGTACACGACGTTCGCGAGAAACCGCGTGAAGTTCGCCGGCTTGCGCGACGACCCGAAATACGCGCATCTGCAATGGACGGAGATCACCAAGCCGTCGCGTACCCGCGCGGTCATCGAGACGCTCGCCCGCGCCAGCCGTTGCGATTGAGCGTGGCACGCACTGCGTCGCATCAATCGTCGAAAGTGCCCTGATATTCCGGCGCG
Source organism: Burkholderia sp. 9779_493 (assembly GCF_015712215.1). NCBI lineage: Bacteria > Pseudomonadati > Pseudomonadota > Betaproteobacteria > Burkholderiales > Burkholderiaceae > Burkholderia > Burkholderia sp. 9779_493. The sequence goes on along the minus strand of NZ_JACCQA010000014.1, from coordinate 22,761 downwards.
GCATCCGCGCGCGTGTTCAGTTCGAACATCACGCCGCCCGGCGCGCGGCAAAAGAAGCGCGAGCCGCGCCCGTTGTTGAAGACGTCCGTCTCCATCGCGACGCCTTCCTCCTTGAAGCGCGCGAACAACGCGTGCACGGCATCGAGACTCGGCAGTTCGAAGCCGACGTGGAAATTGGCGGGCCATGCGGGCACGCCGTCGCCGACGTGATCGATCACGACGTCGAAGCCCGGGCGTTTGAGGATCCAGGATTTTTCCCAGCTTCCCGCTATCGTGAAGCCGAGGTATCGCTCGAAGAATCGGGCGGTGGCCAGCGTGTCGGCGGAGGGAAAGCTCAGGTGGTTCAGCTGCATCGTGGCTGTCGTTTCGGTCATGGTCGCGCTCTCCGATGCGGTGGTGGGCGGAGGCCCCATGCCGTGCCGCCCGAGGACTTCAGAATACGAGCGTGGGCTCGCATTCCACAACTCGCATTGGACGCACGGGTGCGCGGGGCGCCAAGCCCGCATGAGGCCGTCGTTCGAGCGATGGGCAATGCGCGGCGCGGGTCGTGCTGCTCGCATTCGGAGCCGCGCGACGGACGCGGCGCGACCGCTCGAACCGATGTGCGTCGAACGACACAGGCCCGGGGTCCGCACACGGGCCCCGGGCCACCGTTCGACCGCGAGTGCCAGGCATGACTGCCGTTGCCCGGCACCCGCGCATCGCTCAACGCTGCGCGAGCCCCATCAGAACTGGTAACCCGCACCGACCACCGCGCCGAAGTCCGACCGCGTGTTGCCCGTCACCGATGCCTTGACGACCCATCGGTTGCTCTCCGTCACGTACGAGTAGCCGGCCGCGAAGCCCTGCTGGCCGTGATAGTTCGACGTCGCCGCCGACACCATCGAGCGCCCCGCGCCGGTCGGCTGCGGCAAGCCGGCCACCGCCATCGCCGACGCGACGCCGCCGTACATGTCCTTCTTCAGGTCGTTGAACGAGTTGTACACCTGCCCGATGCGCTGGTCGGTGTAGCCCTTCGCCTGCGTCGACGCCGTCGCGAGGTTGTCGTTCAACTGCTGCACGTTCACCGCGTCGGTCGGCGCCATGCCGGCCGCGACGTTCGTGACCTGGCGCTCGCTGCCCTTCGCGCCGACCGAGAACGAGTTGTCGCGATCGGCGACGGAACCCTGGCCGACCGCCACCGCGTTCTTGCCGGTCGCCGTCGCCGTCGAGCCGATCGAACCCGCATCGGCACGCGCGATCCACGTGGTGTTCGCATCGGTCGCGGCCGCGCGGATCTTGTCGTTGGCCGCCACGTTCTTCAGCGCGTTGTTGAACTGGCCCATGTTGACCGCGTCGTTGTCGCTCACGCCCGCCGCGACGCCGGTCAGCACGCGGTCGCCCGCCGTGCCCGAGAAGTTCACGCTGGTGCCGCCCGAATCCTTGCCGACCGTGATCGCGCCGTTCGGGTCCTGCTGCTGCACGAGGCCGGCCTTGCCGTTCGCGATGTTGGTGACGCTGCCTTGCAGGTTGGAAATGTCGGTGGTGTTCTTCGACACCTGCTGGTTGGTCGCATAGAGCTGCGAGCCGTTCACCGCGTCGGTGCTGGTCGCGCTGAGCGTGCCGGCCTGCACGTTGGTGATGCGCGTGCCGCCCGCGCCGCCGAGCGTGATCGTGCTCTTCGAGCTGTCGTCGTACTGCACCGCGAGCGCGCCGAGCTGGTTCAGGTTCGACTGCACGTCCTTCAGCTGCTTCACGTTCACCGCGTCGGTATCGCTGGTGCCCGTCGCGACGTTCTTCAGCACGACCGCCGACGTGGCGTCGCCGCCGATGAGCGACACCGAATTCAGCCGGTTGCCGCTCGCGTCGACGTCGTACTTGACGACGTTCTTCACGGCTTCGCCGGCCTGGTTCGACACGTTCGTGATCTGCTGCTCGAGCGCGGTCTTCACGCCCGACAACTGGCCGCCATTCACCGCGTCCGTGCTGCCCGCGGCGACGTTGCCGTCGGCCACGTTGCTCAGCTTCGTCGGCGCGCCGCCGCGCGCGGCGTTGAATGCGCCGAGCGTCGGGTCGAATTGCAGCGCATCCTGCTGCAGCCCGGCAATCGCCGCCGTGTTGCCGGCGATATTGGTTTCGGCATTGTCGATGCGCGTTTCGTGATTCGCGAGCGTCGTCGTGTTGCTGCCGACCCGGCCGTCGAGGTTCGTCAGCGCGTCGCCGACGTTGTTGAACGCACTGCCGCCGATCTTGTAGTTCGGTGCGCCGATCGAGCCGTCCGGGTTCGCCGTCGCGCCGCCGCCGAGCGCGGCCGCGGCGCCGTCGGTCGCGCGCCGCAGTTGCGCGCCGTTCACCGCGTCGGTACTGCCGGCCGCGACGTTGCCTGCCGCGACGTTGGTCACACGCACCGGATTGCCGCCGTTGCCTGCACCGAGCGATATCTGCTGCTTGCTCGCATCGTCGTATTTCACGGCGAGCGCATCGAGCTGGCTCGTGCCGTCGTGAATCGCCGCGTTCAGCTGGTCGACGTTGACCGCATCCGTGCCGCTCTTGCCGGCCGCGACGTTGCTGATCAGTTGCGGGCCGTGGCCACCGTGGCTCGCATCGTAGGCGCCGAGGCCCGGGTTCCACTGCAGCGCATCCTGCTGGAGCGCCGCGATGTTGCCGGTATTCGTCGTCACCTGGTTGCCGACGGTCGTGATCGACTGGTTGAGCGTGTCGGTCGCCTTGCCGAGCTGGCCGACGTTCACGGCATCGCCCGCCGCCACGCCGTCCGCCACGTTGTGCAGGCCGACCGGCGCCGTTGCGCCCTTGCCGCCGAGCGTGACGCCGCCGTGCGCATCGTCGTCGTACTGCACCGCGTTCTTCGTCGCGTTGCCGATCTGGCTGGTGATCGACGTGCTCAGGTTGCCGAGCGTCGTGCTGAGGTTGTTCGTCACGCTCGTGCTGAGCGACGCGAGGCCGCCGTTCAACTGGCCGACGTTGACGGCGTCGTGCGGGTCCTTGCCGTCCGCGACGTTGTGCAGCGTCGTGCCGTTGGGGCCGGCGAACGTCACCGAGTCGAAGCCGCTCGCGCCGTCGTACTTGACGTTGCGCGTATCGGCCGCCTGCAGGCCGGCGATGTTCGATGCCGCCGTGCTCAGCGAGCCGTTGATGCCCGTCACGCTGTTCTGCAGGTTCGTGATGTTCGAAGCCGCCGTCGAAATGGACGTCTGCAGCGGCGTGAGGCTGCCCTTCAACTGGCCGACGTTGACCGCGTCGGTATCGGCGACGCCGGCGGCCACGCCGCCGATCGTCGTGCCGGTAGCGCCGTCGAGCGCGATCGCCGCGTGCGAGTCGTCGGTGTATTTGACGACGTTCTGCGTGGCCGTGACGATGCTCGTGCTGAGGCTGTTGCCGACGCTGGTCACACGCTGGTCGACGTTCGAGATCGAGGTCGACAGCGCGTTGCCGACCGACGTCACGCGTGCATCGACGTTGCCGATGCTCGTGCTCAGCGTGCTGTTCACGTTCTTCAGCTGCTGGACGTTGACGGCGTCCGTATCGGCCGCGCCCGCCGCGACGTTCTTGAGCTGACGTTCGCTGCCGATCGCGCCGAACGATACCGCGCCGCCCACCGGCGCGGCTGTGCCGCCGAATACCGGCGTGCCGCCATTGTTCGCGCCGACGCTGCCCGAGCCGATCGCCACCTGGTTGTTGTCGCTCGTCTGCGCGCCGGCGCCGATCGCCACCGACTGCGTGCCGCCGGCACGCGTTTGCGTGGCCGCGTCGTATGACGCGCCGGCCGATACGCCATCGCTCGACGTCGGGTTCGCGCCGCCGATCGCGACCGAGCGGTCGCCGCTGGCGAGCGCCGAGTGACCGAGCGCGATCGAGCTCGTGCCGTGCGCATCGGCGACGTTGCCGAGCGCCATCGAGAAATCACCGACCGCCGCCGACTGGCGGCCGATCGCCAGCGAGGTATTGCCCTGGGCGACCGCCACCGTGCCGATCGCGGTGGCCGAGTTCGCCAGCGCCTGCGAGCCGACCCCGATCGCAATCGCGCCGCCACTGCCGCTGCCGCCCTTGCTGCTCGCATTCGACTGGTCGCCGATCGCGATACCGCTGGTACCGGCCTTCGCATTGGTGCCCTGCGTCACGTTCGCGGTACTGACTGCGACGTAGCTGCCGTTCTTCGTTGCCACGCATAGCGGGTTGGTGCCGTCGATACACTGGCCGTTCAGCGCGTTGTCGGGGTTACCGCGGTCGACGAAATTGTCCGCGTGGGCGGCGCCGGCGATCAGCACACCCGCACCCGTGAACATCGCGGCGGCGAGCGCCGAAATCTGCTTCCTCTTCATGGTCTTCTGCTCCGTTGTATAGCGTCTGGTTTAAATACGGACTACTTACTTTTATTGACAGCTTCGACTTCGATTGCGACTTCGGTTCGGAAACGGATTGCGCTTCACGGCAAGCCATGCCGAGACGACACGCATCGAGCAGCCGTTTCGACCGGGCGTTCGAAAGCCCGGGGCATGCCGTCGGCTCGATGTCCCGTTTCGTTAATTCGACAACTGACTTAGGAATACGTATTGATTGTCATGGACGAGCTTTTCCCCGACTGAATCCGGAGATTCAACCCGTCGTCATGTACTTCCCCGATTTTTTGCCGCGCTGACCGCGACCCACCACGCTTCTTTTATTTCATCTCCGGCAACCGGAGTTTCACTTCGGTGCAGCGAACCCCGGCCTGGACCGTCATCAATCGATGCGCGAGGCCCGGGTCAGGCAACGTCCGTCACCGCTTGCGGTGCTTCCGCTGCCCTGCGCCACCCGTCGTTCAAAGTTCGGACGAATTATGAGACACGGACTTGAATTATTAAAGCCGGCATTCTTTATAGATTGTAAAATTTATATTATTCAAAGGCTTACGCAAAATACACGCATTCCGCAAACGATTTCGCACCGGCGCCGTCATTCAAAATCTTTTATCGAGCGGATAAATACTTTGCCAAAGCGGATTCAAATAATATTTCGTCTGAAAAAGCCAATCGGGAAACGCGGCCGGCCGTGCGTTTTTCTACCGGATATACGCGTAAACCACGAGCATCGATGCATATCGACACTTCGCGTTCCTGTCGCAAACCGCCATTTTCGATAATCACGCACGCGGAATGGCACGAATGGAGTCGTCATGTCTGGCCGGATTCGAAATATGCTCCTACAATTCCGCTCGCATCGATTCCGGCAGTCGCGGTCATTCCTCGCGCAAACACGGCAATCCCGCGCATCTTTACCGGCTCAGTGATCAAAACAACCCACGCCGTCCGATGCGCCGGGCGGTTGCCCGCCGCGCCGTTTCGCGCTGTCCGGAATCGATGCGGGCGTGCGATGCGATGGATGCATCGCCACAGAGCGGCTTCCGACGTTTCCACCGCACCGGGCAGGCCACCCGCGGAAACGCAGCCAACCGCCTTTTCACAACAGGTGCACGATGCCTTCACCGATCTCCGCATTGAGCGACGCTCATATCCTGATCGTCGACGATCAACCCGACCAGCTCCGGTTGCTGATCGACATCCTGCGCGGCACGGGATGCCGGATCAGCATCGCATCCGACGGCGCGCAAGCGTGCCAGCGCGCGCAGGCGCTGCTACCCGACCTGATCCTGATGGACGTGCGCATGCCGCGCATGGACGGCTTCACCGCGTGCCGGCTGCTCGCCGCCGATCCGCTGACGTGCGCGATCCCGGTCATCTTCCTGACCGTGGCCGGCGCATTGCACGAACGGCTCGAGGGGCTCGAGATCGGCGGCGTCGACTACGTGGTGAAACCGTTCGAGCCGGCGGAGGTGATCGCACGGATTCGCGTGCAGCTCTCACGGACGAAACGCGAACGGCCGGCCGAGGCGGACGCGGCGGAAAACCCGTTCGCGGCCGGCAACGACGACGACATCATCGTGCGCGCGGCGATCCGCCACCTGTCGCGCACGCTGAACGATCCGCCGACGGTGGAAGAACTGGCGCGCGCGGTCGGCACGCACGAAAAGCGCTTGTCGCGCGCGTTTCGCGACAATCTCGGCCAGACGGTGTTCGAGTATCTGCGCTTCGAGCGGCTGCGGATCGCGCAGGATCTGCTGGATTCGACCTCGCTCAGCATCGCCAGCATCGCGAAGGAAATCGGCTTTTCGACGCCGGCCAATTTCGCGACCGCCTTTCGCGAACGTTTCGGCATCACGCCGACCGAATGGCGACGCCAGGGCCATGCGGGTGCGCGCACCGCGACCGGCGAGCCGCAACGTCGCGCGTAAGTCGCATGTTCACCAGCTGTATTTCGCGCTGGCCAGCACGGTCCGCTCGTTGCCAAACACGCACACCGCGTACGACTGGCATCCGCTGACATAACGCCGGTCGAACAGGTTCGCGACGTTCACCGCGAAACGCCAGCGCGGCAGGTCGTAATGGATCGCGAGATCGTAAAGCGTCGCGCTCGGCACCGTCAGCGAATTGTCCGGCGCGCCGGCCGACGCGCTCTGGTAGCGCACGCCGCCGCCGACGCCGACGCCCGCCAGCGCGCCCGTGTGCCAGGTCCAGTCGGCCCACATCGACGCCATCTGCCGCGGCAACGGCACGGACACCGGCCAGTGGTTCAGCGACGCGTCGTTCGCCTGCACGTTCTTGACGTCCTGATAGAGATACGACGCGACGATCGACAGCTCGCGCGTCACCTTGCCGACCGCACTCAGCTCGATGCCGCGCGAGCGCACCTTGCCGGTCTGCACCGACGTCGTGGCGGTCGGATCGAGATTCACCGGCGTCGGCGTCACGACGTTGGTCTGGTCGATCTGATACACGGCCGCGTTCAGCATCAGGTTCCGGCCGGGCGGCTGCCAGCGCAGCCCGGCCTCCGTCTGCGCGCCGCGCGTCGGTTTCGGCAAGCCGCCGCCGAACATCCGCACGCCGATGACCGGATCGAACGACGTCGAATAGCTGACGTAAGGCGACCACCCGGCGTCGCCGCGATAGGTGAGCCCGACGCGCCCCGAAAACGCACTGACGTCCTGCTGCACGTGCATGCCCGCCGACCGGTCGTCGAACCGCGCATTCACGACATCCTCGCGGCCGCCGAGCGTCAGCGTCCAGCGCCGCCAGCGGATCTGATCCTGCGCATACACGCCGAACGCGTTCATCGCCGTGTACTGGTCGACGTGGCCGAGCGACGTCGGGCCCGAGAAGATCGCGGCCGTCACGGGCCGATAGACGGGGTGGTACAGGTCGAGCGACGGCGCGAGCGCGAGCCATACGCTGTTGGTCGTCGTCTGCCGGTCGAATTGCGCGCCGAACAGCAGCGTGTGTTCGAGCGGCCCGGTGCCGAAGCGCGCCTGCGCGTGGTTGTCGATGTCGAGCCGGCTGTAGTTGAGCTGGAACAGCCCCGCGAAACGCATCATGTTCGTCGTACTGCGGGGCGCGAGGCCGTTGCCGAACACCGTCGCGTCGTCGAGCGACAGGTGCGACCAGCGCACGTCCTGACGCAGCGTCCAGATCGCATTCACGCGGTGTTCCAGCGCGTAGCCGAGCGACCATTGCTTCTTGCGGTAGTCGTTGAACGACGGGTCGCCCATGTAGAGGTCCTGCGACAGACGGCCGTTCGGGTTCGGCAGCACCGTACCCGACGCGGGCAGGAAGTTCGACGAGATGTCGCCGCTGTCCTGCAGGAACGTCGCGGAAAATGTCAACGACGTATCCGCGTTCGGCCGCCACCGGAACGACGGCGCGAGCGCGACGCGCCGGTCGCCGTTCGGGCCGGTCACCGCGTTGCCGTCGCGCGCGACGCCGACGAAGCGGTAGGCGTACCTGCCATCCGGATCGAGCCGGTCGCCGACGTCGAGCATCGCTTGCTTGCGCGCATCGTTGCCGATCTGCACGCCGGCTTCGCGCACGCGCTCGCCGTCGGCGAGCTTCGTGTGCGCGTCGACGATCGCACCGGGCTCGCCCGCGCCATACAGCACCGACGTCGGCCCGCGCAGCACCGCGATCGAGTCGATCGTGTACGGATCGACGCGCCAGTTCGCGATCACGGCGGTATTCGGCGCCGGCAGGCCGTCGACGTACAGCGTCGGCGTGAAGCCGCGCAGCGCCGCATACCAGTCGGTGCGGCTGTCGGCGCCGAACGTCGCGAAACCCGGCACGTAGCGCAACGCCTGGTTCAGGTCGGCCGCGCCGGTCATCTCGATCTGTTGCGCGGTCACGATGTTGATCGTTTGCGGAATCTCGTCGATCGGCGTGTCGGTCTTGGTGCCGGTGACGGTGCGCCGCGCGACGAGCCCGACGGACGAAGCGTCGGCCGGCCCACGCACGTCGATCGGCGGCAGCGCGACTGCCGCGGCGCCCGGCGCCGTTGCCTGCGCGTACGCCCCGCCCGCGGCGGCCACGCACATTGCCCCGCCGGCCGCGATCGCCCGCGCGCACCGCCCCGTCCCTGTCTCCGTCCACATCGTGTCGATACTCCGTCGTGCTGGGTTGGCCCGTTCGGCCGGATCGGCGGACCGCGCATCGTCTGGTCCGTCCGGTAGTGTCGTCATGGTCTTGATTGCCGTGCTGGCGCAGCCGGTGACGCATGAATCGGTACGCACCGGCCGATTGCGTCGCTCGCGAGCGCAGCGATCATACCGGCCGAACGTGGCACGGTCTTTAAGAAAACAAATCGGCGACGGTCGCGGCACGCAAATTGCTCGTCGCCGGAACCGCATCAGGAACCCGGCGCGGCCGGGCATCGACGTGACACGCACTTCGGGCAGGATTCACATCGGCATTTCAGGCTGGCGCTACCCGGGCTGGCGGGGAACCTTCTACCCCGCCGACCTGAAGCAGGCCAGCGAGCTGCGATACGCATCGGGCCGGATGCAGACGATCGAAATCAACGGCACGCACTACAGCCTGCAAGCGCCCGACAGCTGGCGGCGCTGGTACGCCGACACGCCGCCGGGGTTCGTGTTCAGCGTGAAAGGTTCACGTTACCTGACGCACATGCTGCGTTTTCGTGACGAAACGGCCACGGTCGCGTGCGCGAATTTTTTCGCTCAGGGACTGTTCGCGCTGAAGGACAAGCTCGGGCCGCTGCTGTGGCAATTTCCGCCGTCGTTGCGATTCGACCCGGCGCACATGGAGCGCTTCCTGAGCCTGCTGCCGCACGATACGGAGGCGGCGCTCGCGCTCGCCCGCCGGCACGATGCGCGGGTTCGCGAGCCGTATCTGCAGATCGACCGCAAGCGGCCGTTGCGTCATGCGGTGGAAGTGCGGCACGACAGCTTCGTGGACCCGGCATTCGTGAAGCTGCTGCGCCGCCACAAGGTCGCGCTCGTCGTGTCGGATTCGACCGAGGCGTGGCCGCAGTTCGAGGATCTGAGCGCGCGGTTCGTCTACCTGAGGCTGCACGGCACCGAAACGAAGTATTCGGGCGAATACGCCGATGCGGCGCTCGAACGATGGGCGCAAAGAATCGACGCGTGGAGCCGGGGCGCGCAACCGGCCGATGCGCGTCTCGCCGCACCGGCGCTGCAACCGCCGCGTGCGCAGACGCGCGACGTGTACTGCTACTTCGACAACGATACGAAAACGCAAGCGCCGTTCGATGCCGGGCGGCTGATGGCGCGGCTGGGGCTTCATGCGCAGGATGCGGTGGAGTGAAACACTCGGCGAGCTGCGTAGCCGGGAAATGCCGCCGGCGCGGCCAAGCCAGGCTCGCAACATGCTCCCGCATGCGCGGATCGCGCCTTTCATCGCGCCTCGCCGCGCGAGCGGTAAATTTTGCACGACCGGCAATCGGCGTCACGGGCCAACACTGCAAGGAGAAGAACGATGACCCTGCTCATCTACCTGGTCGGATGGATCATTTTCATCGGCGGCGTCGCCTGGGGTTTGATGACGCTGCATGTCTCTCAGCACATCATCGAGATCGTGGCCGTCATCCTGTTCGGCATCGCGGTCATCACCGGAGCGACGCGCGCTCGCAATCGCGACCGGTCCTAGCGCGGCGCGCATGCTGCGAGCGCGTACGCCGCGAGCGGCCGACCGCGACACAGCGCCGGAGTCCGCCGACGGCCACGCGAGCGCCGTCCGCGCCAATCGTGCCGTCCGTCGAGCCGCACTGCGACGACGAGCAACGCGTGACGGCGCTCGCCAGATAGTAGGCAACGCGCGGGTTCTTTGCATCGGCGGCGACAGGTGCGCTACGCTCCATTCGGCCTCGTCTCGCAGGCCGAAATTTAAGCGCTTAAAAACACCGGAGCCGCCCCCACGCACGACGGGGTCCATGACATGGAGGATGACGATGAACAGACGATCGATGCTGCGCTGGAGCATCTCGAGCGCGGCGCTTGCGTGCCTCGACCTGGCTGGCCCGCTGCCTGCCTTCGCACGACCCGCGCCGCGCAGTGCGACGGCCGGCGGCTTCGCGATGGGGGCCGACATCTCGACGCTGCCCGAACTCGAAGCGCATGGCGCGGCCTTCTTCGACGGCGGCGGCGCGCCGCGCGACTGCCTGAAGATTCTCCGCGCGCACGGCGTCGATTCGATCCGGATCAAGGTGTGGAACGATCCCGGCAATCCGGATTTCTTCCCCGCGAACCAGAGCGCTGCGGCGGGCTACAACAATGCCGCGCACGTCGTGGCACTCGCGCAGCGCGCGGCCGCGCTCGGGATGCGCATCCTGATCGATTTCCACTACAGCGACTGGTGGGCCGACCCCGGCAAGCAATACCCGCCGCATGGGTGGGCCGGCAAGAATCTCGCCGAGACGTGCGCGCTGCTGTCGGCCTATACGACCGACGTGCTGCGCCAGTTGCAGCGCGCCGGCGTGCGGCCCGAGTGGGTGCAGATCGGCAACGAGATCACGGGCGGCATGCTGTGGCCGCTCGGCCGCTACGATCAGTGGGACAACCTCGCGCAGTTGCTGAAAACCGGTCACGACGCGGTGAAGGCGGTCGATCCGCGCATCAAGGTGATGCTGCATATCGACAGCGGCGGCGACAACGGCAAGAGCCGCTGGTGGTTCGACAGCGCGAAGCAGCGCGGCGTCGCGTTCGACGTGATCGGTCTGTCGTACTACCCGCAATGGCAAGGCGCGCTCGACGATCTGCGCAACAACGCGAACGATCTCGCGGTGCGCTACGACAAGGAGCTGATCGTCGTGGAGACCGCCTATCCGTGGACCACGAGCGACGGCGATTCGGAGCCGAACGCGATGACGAACACCGGCTCGACGACCTTCCCGCCGTCGCCGGCCGGCCAGGCGCAATTTCTCGCGGCGGTCGTCGATATCGTGAAGGGCGTGCCCGGCAATCGCGGCAAGGGCGTGTTCTGGTGGGAACCGGAATGGATCCCGACGCCCGGTGTCGGCTGGAAGCTCGGCGCGGGCGACCAGTGGGACAACAACACGCTGTTCGATTTCCACGGTCGCGCGCTGCCGTCGCTCGGCGCGTTCCGGCAGCGCTGACGCGTCACCGCGCCGCGGCTTCACCGCACCGGCGCATGCCGCGTCAGTGCGGTGAATCGAAGCCGCGGCGCGCCCCGCTCGTGCGGCGTGCGCTGCCCCGCTCGCCGTACGCATCCACGGCGAGCAGCACGCACGCCACGAGCGCGAGCCCGCCGCATCCGGCGAACGTCGCGCGATAGCCGAACAGATCGACGCACGCGCCCGACAGCACACCGGATGCGATCGAGCCGACCCGCGCGGTGCTGAAGAACATCGCGGTCGCGGTGCCAGGGCGCGTGGGCATCAGGTCGCACACGCGCGTCATCCCGAGACACGACGTGATCGCGACCACGCATGCGCTCAGCAGCTGCAGCGGCAGGATCAGGTTCACGCGCGTCACCGCCGCGAGGCCGACGAAATACGCCGCATGCACGAGCGCGCACGCGGTCAGCCAGCGCGCCTTGTCGAGGCGCGTCGAACGGATGCCGAGCCACAGCATCATCGGAATCTCGAGCAGCGCGGCGAGCCCGAGCGCGGCCGACACGTTCGCCGGCGTGCCGCCGAGCGCGTGCACGATGTAGAGCGGCAGCACGATCATCGTCGCGTTCGCCGCGAGCCCGATCAGCGTCAGCGCGACGAGTGTGCGCAGCACGCTTGCACGCGTTGCGGCGACGACGACCGCTGCACCCGCAGCGTCAGGCGGCGGTGCAACGCGGTCCGGGGCTTGCACGTGAGCCGCCACGGGCCGCCGCGCCGGCTCCGGAATCCGCGCGACGATCGCCGCGCACGCGACGAAGCCCGCGGCAGCCGCCAGAAAGAGTCCGGTAAAACCCGTCTGCGCGAGAATCAGCGCACCGAGCGCGGGGCCGAACACCCACGCGATCGACAGCATCGTGCGCAGCGCGGCCGACGCGAGTTCGCGCTGCGCATCGTCGGCGACGGGCAGCACCGCACGCGCGAACGAGAAGATCTGCGACAGCGACACGGCGCCCGCGCCGAGCAGGATCGTGCCGGCGGCGATCACCGGCCCATGCGCGCGCAGCACGCACAGCAGCGCGAAGCCGAGCGCGGCCGCCCCGAGCGACACCACGAGCAGCGGCCGGTGCCGCTCGCGTCGATCCGACCAGCGCCCGGCCCACGTGCTCGCGACGACGCCGCTCGCCGCGATCGACGTCATGAAGATGCCGGCCAGAAACGGCGACATGCCCGCCGCCTCGACGCCGAACAGCGACAGGTACGGCGCCGTAAACGACATCGCGACGCCGAGCATCAGCGCCGCCGCGGACAGCGGCACGAAGTGCGCGATTCCCGCCAGGCGCGCGAAATGCAACAGCAGCGGCCGCAACGACTGCATCGCGTCAGTCCGGCTCGACCCAGGCGGCGACGTCGACCGCGCCGAGGTCGCGATTGCCGAGGACGAACGTGGCACCGCCCGGCGCGGGCAGCATGCACGGCGTGTCGCCGTAGTTGAACGCGAACGTCACGCGCCCGCGTCGGCGCAACCGCACACCGTCCGGCATCGCGCGCACCAACAGGCCAGCATCGCTCGCACAGCGGGCGACGATCGCGCGCAACAGCGTGCGGTCGAAACAGGCCGTCGCCATCGTCACGCGACCGCGCCGCACGAGTGCGGGCACGCCGTCGTCGCAGGCGGCCAGCACGTCTGCGCCGCGCGCCGCCTCCATATCGACGTGATCGCGCCATTTCAGCGCATGGCCGTCGATGCCTTCGAACGACACACGCGGCGCGAGCGACGGCCGTAGCGACTCGACCTGGCCGATCCGCACCGGTAGCACATCGCGCAGCTTGCCCGGTGCGAGACCCGGCGCGATCGCGAATTCAGCGGTGCGTGAACCCGTGCGCGGCCCGAACAGCCAGTGTGCGTGTCCGCTCGCGGCCTGCTCGACGATGCGATCCGTGACGACCGGCAGCGTCGGCGCGATGACGAGCGCGTAACGCGACACGTCGGCGCCGGCCGCGACGATGTCGACGTCGAGGCCCAGTTCGCGCAGCGCGCGATACCAGTCGAACGCATGCTGCTGATAGTCGAAATCGGCGCCGTGCGGCTGGATCCGGATCATCCAGTCGGCCTCGTAGTCGAACAGCAGCGCGACACGGGCCGCATCACACTCGCCGGCGACGAGCTCGGGATCCAGCGCGGCGATTTCGCGTGCGACGCGCGCCACTTCGTGGCCGCCCGGCGCCAGCCGGTCGTCTGGCGCGTTGAGCCCCGAGTGCAGTTGCTCCTGCGCATGCGGATACTGCCGCCAGCGAAAATACGACACGAGCTCCGCGCCATGCGCGAACGCTTCCCACGTCCAAAGCCGCACCGCGCCGGCGTGCGGCACCGGGTTGTACGGCCCCCAGTTGACCGGCCCCGCCTGCTGCTCCATCACCCACATCCGGCCGTTGCCGACGCCACGATACAGGTCGTGCGAGAACGCGGAGACGTCCGGATGCCCGGTGCGGGCCCAGCGTTGCTTGTCCGCTTCGTCGAGCGGCAGCACTTCGGTACGCGGCACCGGATAACTGTCCCACGCGGCGACGTCGAGCCCGCTTCGCGCGAATGCGTAATGATCGAATTCGGTGAAAAACCCCATGAAGTTGTGCAGCACGTCGCGGCCGGGCGCGTGCGGGCGGATCGCATCGACCTGCACCGCATGGAACCGCGCGACCTCGTCCGACTGGTAGCGCCGGAAATCGAGCAGATGCGCGGGATTCGCGTCGGTCGGCGTATGGCGCGGCAGCTCGATCTCGTCGAAGCCGCGATACTCCATGCTCCAGAACACGTTGCCCCACGCGCGGTTCAGCGCGCCGATATCGCCGTAACGCGCGGCAAGCCACGCACGAAAGCCGTGGAGCGCCGCACGCGTATAGCTCGGCAGCGTGTTGTGACAGCCGATTTCGTTGTCCGTCTGCCACGCGATCACGGCCGGATGCGCGCCGTAGCGCCGCGCCATCGCGTCGACGATGCGCACGCAGTGCTCGCGATACGCCGGGCTCGCGATGTCGTAATGGCGACGCGAACCGAACTGCCGCACCGCGCCGTCCGCGCCCACCGGCAGGATCTCCGGATGGCGATCGACGAGCCATTTCGGCGGTGCGGCGGTCGGCGTGCCGAGCACGATCTTCAGGTGCCGGCCGGCGAGCGTGTCGATCGCTTCGTCGAGCCACGCCCAGTCGTAGCGGCCGGGCTCCGGCTCCATCCGGCTCCACGCGAATTCGGCGATCCGCACGCGCGTCAGGCCGAGTTCGGCCATCCGCCGCGCATCGCGCGCCCATTGCTCGCGCGGCCAGTGTTCGGGGTAATAGCAAACGCCGAGATGCATCGTGGATTCCTTGCTGAAGAAAGAGGATGGGACGGATCAGCCCTTCGTCGCGCCGAACGTGAGCCCCGCGACGAAGTGCCTCTGCATCGCGAAGAACATCGCGACGGACGGCAGCGCCGCGAGCACGGAGCCGGCCGACACGATGTTCCAGGCGGTCGTCCACTGCCCTTTGAGCGCGGCGACGCCGACGGTGATCGGTGCCGCGTCGTCGCCTTGCGTGAGGCACAGTGCCCAGAAGTAGTCGTTCCACACGAACGTGAACACGAGGATCGCGAGCGCCGCGAGCGCGGGCCGCACGAGCGGCAGCACGACGCGCCAGTAGATCGCCCACTCGGACGCGCCTTCGACGCGCGCGGCCTCGATCAGCTCGAACGGCAGCTCGCGGATGAAGTTGCGCAGGAACAGCGTGCAGAAGCCGGTCTGGAACGCGGTGTGGAACAGCACGAGCGCCCACACGGTGTTGTACAGGCCGACGCCGAGCATGATCTGCCGCACCGGAATCATCAGGATCTGGATCGGCACGAAATTGCCGGCGACGAACAGGCCGAGCAGCACGAGATTGCCGCGGAACCGGTAGTTCGCGAGCGCATGCCCGGCGAGCGACGCGAGCAGGATCGACGCGGCGACCGACGGCACCGTGATCAGGAGGCTGTTCGCGAAATAATGGAGCATCGGCGTTTGCGTGAGCGCGGCGCCGTAGTTGTCGACGAGCGCGAACTGCTTCGGCCAGCGCCAGTAATCGCCGGCCACGATCTCGTCGGTCGAGCGGATCGACGTGACGAGCACCGCGAGCAGCGGCACGAGCCACAGCGCGAGCGCGCACGGCAACGACAACCGGTACAGCAGGCGGGCGGGACGTCCCCAGCGGGACACGGGCATCGGGTACATGTTGGTGGTCCTTGCTGTGGTCCTTACGACTCGACGCGCACCAGCTTGCGCAGCTGCCACACGATATAGACGAGCATGATCGCGAACAGCACGACGGCGATCGCGGCCGAATAGCCTTCGCGGTAGTACTTGATCGCCTGGTCGACCATGAAGTACGCGAGCACGGTCGAGCTGTCGAACGGGCCGCCGCCCGTCATCACCGAGATCAGGTCGAAGCTGCGCAGCGCGCCGATCACGGTCAGCACGACGGCCATGAAGGTCGCGGGCCGCAGCTGCGGCAGGATCACGTGCCACAGCAGCGTGAAGCCGCGCGCGCCTTCCATTCGCGCCGCCTCGACGATCTCACCGTTGATGCCGGTCAGCCCGGTCAGGTACAGGATCATGCAGAACGGAATCTGCGGCCACAGCGCGGCGGCGATCACGCCGTAGGTCGCATAACGCGGATCGCCGAGCACCGGGATTCCGTGCCCGACGATCAGCTTCAGCAGCCCGAACGTCGGGTCGTAGAACCACGAGAACACGAGGCCGACCATCACACCCGGCAGCACGAACGGCGCGAAGAACAGCGACTTCACGAGCCGGATGCCGAACACGTTCTGGTTCAGGTACAGCGCGAGCGCGAGGCCGAGCGGCGGCGCGGCGAGAAACAGCACGAGCCACAGCACGTTGTTCTTCAGCGCGACGGTGAACGTGTCCGACTGCAGCAGCTCGCGATAGTTGTCGAGCCCGGCGAACGTCATCGGCGTCATCCCGTCCCAGTGATGGAAGCTCAGCCAGATGCTGCTGACGATCGGATACAGCACGAACACGGTGAAGAGCGCGAAACCCGGCAGCACGAACCACAGAGCCGCGCGGTTGCGCCGCCGCGCGAGCGACGCGTGCGCAGGCCGCCGCGGGCCGGCATCGCGGCGCGCGGCGCTTTCGGACAGGCTGGTCGACATGAGATGGCCTTCGATGAAACGAACGTACAGTGACAACGACGCACCGGGCCGGCACCCACGCCGGCCCGGCCGCGCGCTACTTGCGGTAGATGCGCTTGCGGGTCTGTTCGAGGCGCTGCAGGATCGCGTCGAGCTGCGTCGGGTCGGACAGGAACTGCTGCATCGCCTTCATCCCCTCGTCGGCCATTTCCTTCGTCATGTCGCGGTCGTAGAACTGCGCGATGCCGCCGGGCGTCGTCGCGAGCGTGCGGAAGCCGATCTTCGAGATCGGGTCCTGCGGCTCGGGCGCCTTGTTGTTCGACGGCAGTTGCCCCATCCCCTTCGCGAACTCGCCGTTGACCGCCGGCTGCCCCATGAACGCGAGGAAGCGCCGCGCATCGGCCTTGTTGTGCGCTTTCGCGGGAACGATCAGCACGTTGACCGGGCCGTCCTCGGCGAGCGGCACCGATGCATCGATCACCGGGAAGCGGAAGAAGCCGATCGGGTTGCGCGCCGCGCTCAGCAGTCCTGCCGAATACCAGGTGCCCATCAGCGTCATCGCTGCCTGGCCGTTCACGATCAGCGGGCTCAGCGAATCGACGTCGTAGGACAGCGCGTTGTCGATGAAATACTTGTCGTCGATCAGCTTCTTCCAGGCCGCATACACCGCACGCACGCGCGGATCGGTGTACGCGACGTCGCCGGCCATCAGCTTCTGGTGGAACGCATAGCCGTTGATCCGCAGGTCGAGATAGTCGAACCACGCGGCGAGGGTCCACGCATCGCGCGCGGCCACCGCGATCGGCGCGATGCCGGCCGCCTTCAGCTTGCGGCACGCATCGAGAAACTGCGGCCAGTCGGCCGGCTCGCCGTGGATGCCGGCCTTCTCGAACAGGTCCTTGCGGTAGAACAGGCCGTACGCGTCGTAGCCGAGCGGCAGGCTGTAAATCTTGCCGCCATACGTCGACGACTGCTTCACGGACGCATACGTGTCGTTCCAGCCGTTCTTCTGCCAGTCCGCGCCCAGGTCCTCGATCAACCCGCGCTTCGCGAAATACGCGAGCCGCTCGCCGTTGTTCCAGCTCAGCACGTCGGGCGGATCGGTCGCGAGCCAGCCGGACATCTGCACCTTGTACGCCTCCTCGCCGACGTAGCTGATCTTCAGGTCCACGTCGGGATTCGCCTTGTGGAACTGGTCGAACACGGCCTGCCACGTCGCGCGCTGGTTGCCGCGCGCCGCGACGTTCACTTTCAGCGTGCCCGCGTCGGCCATACCTGCGGCGCACGCCGCGGCGGTCGTCAGGGCAAGCAGCAGTCGGCTCGCACGAAGTCTCATCGTTGTCTCCTGGTATTGGTGTGATGGGTGCCGCGTCGCGCGCGGCCGGTCTGCGCCGCGCCCGCTAGGCGAACGCCGCTTCGGCGTGAAGCGCCGGCACCGCGATGCCGGCTTCGTCGAACAGATGGCAGCGCGAAGGCGACACGTGGAACGCATGCCGCTCGCCGCGCCGTAACGCCGCCTGTCCCGGCAGTTTCGCGAGCAGCGGCACGCCGCCGGGCTGGTCGAGGTGGACGTATGCGGCTTCGCCGAGCTGCTCGACGAGCGCGACGTCGCGCACGAACGCCGGCAGGTCGGTGTCGCCGGGCGCCCCGATCGTCAGGTGCTCGGGGCGAACGCCGAGCGTCACGCGCGCGCCGCGGCCGACGTGGCGCGGCAACGCGCGATCGCGCAGCGTCAGCGTCTCGCCGGTGCCTTCCAGCGTCAGCCGGCAGCCGTGCGCATCGCCCGCGTCGACGACGGCCGGCAGAAAATTCATCCGCGGCGAGCCGATGAAGCCCGCGACGAAGCGGTTGGCCGGCCGGTGATACAACTCGAGCGGCGCACCGGCCTGCGCGATGCTGCCGAAGCGCGCGACGTCGTCGCCCGCATGCAGCAGCACGATCCGGTCGGCGAGCGTCATCGCCTCGATCTGGTCGTGCGTGACGTAGACCGAACTCGATTGCGTGAAGCGCGCGTGCAGCCGCGCGATTTCGACGCGCGTCTGGCCGCGCAGCGTCGCGTCGAGGTTCGACAGCGGCTCGTCGAACAGGAACACGCGCGGCTCGCGCACGATCGCGCGGCCGATCGCGACGCGCTGGCGCTGCCCGCCGGACAACGCCTTCGGCTTGCGATCGAGCAGCGCTTCGAGCTGCAGCACGCGCGCGGCCTCGGTCACGCGGCGGCGGATTTCGTCCTTCGGCGTGCCGGCGATTCGCAGTCCGAAACCGATGTTGTCGAACACGGTCATGTGCGGAAACAGCGCATAGCTCTGGAACACCATCGCGACGCCACGCTCCGCGGGCGGCGTGTCGTTCATCCGTGCGCCGCCGATCCGCAGCTCGCCCTCGGTCACGTCCTCGAGCCCGGCGATCATCCGCAACAGCGTGGATTTTCCGCAGCCCGACGGACCGAGAAACACGCAGAATTCATGCGACGCGATCTCGAGGTTCACGTCGCGCAGCACCGGCGCATGGTCGCCGTAGCGCTTCGAGACGTCCTTCATTGAAATGGCGGTCATCGCGCTCTCCTCTCGCCGGTCACACGCATCGGACCGGAAAATTTAAACGCTTAAATTTTGGTGGCGCGATTCGCCCGGTTCGCCGTACCATGTCGTCTCCTTCCTCTGATGTGTCGAGAAATTAGCGTATCGGCCGTCCCTGTGCAACTTGTGGGACGCACTCCCAGAATATGAGCAGACACTCCCCCGCTTCACGTCAGGTGCACCCCGCCAACCGGCCGATCGGAGGCCGCGCATGGTAACGCTCGCGCAAGTCGCGCAGCGCGCGAACGTCACGGCGGCGACCGTCTCGAACGTGCTGCGCAATCCGCAGAAGGTGAAGCCCGCCACCGTCGAACGCGTGATGGCCGCGATCCGCGAACTCGGTTATCGGCCGAACCTGACCGCGCGCGCGCTCGCGGAGGGCCGCACGTCGACGCTCGCGCTGATGCTGTCGAACATCACGAACCCGTTCTATCCGGAGTTCGTGCTGGCCGCCGAACGCGAGGCGCGCAAGCGCGGCCATTACCTGCTCGTGTCCAATACCGACGACGATCCGGCGATCACGCGCAACTACCTCGAGCGGATCGCCGGCACGCTCGCGGCCGGTGCGATCGTGATGAACACCGATCTCGCCGAGGCCGAACTCGCCGACATCGCGCGTCACGGCGCATCGATCGTGCTGTGCATGTGGGAACACGTGCATGCGTCGCGCACGCTGCCGTGCGTGACTGTCGATTTCGCGGCGGCAGGGGCGCTGGCGGCCGCGCATCTGTCCGGGCTGCGCCATCGCGCGTTCGGCGCGCTGGTCGGCAAGGGCTCGGGCGGCCCGCAGTCGGTGCGACTGCGCGGGTTCGCCGACGAACTCGCGGCGCGCGGCCATCCGGCCGGCGCGCTGACGACCGCGTCGACGCACGACTCGATCGAAGGCGGCTACGAAGCGGCCGCCGCGCTGTTGCGCGAGAAGCCCGGCCTCACCGCGCTGTTCGCGACCAACGACCTGATGGCGATCGGCGCGATGCAGGCCGCCGCCGATCTCGGGCTGCGCGTGCCGGCCGATCTGTCGGTGGTCGGCATGACCGATATCCAGCTCGCGCACCAGTTCCGCCCCGCGCTGACGACGGTGAGGTTCCCGACGTCGCAGATCGCCGCGCGGGCGATCGCGCTGACGCTCGACATGATCGACGGGATCGAGCCGAGCACGGCCGTGCATACGATCGGCGCACCGGAGCTGGTCGTGCGCGAATCGACCGGGACGGCGCCGGACTGACGCTTCGGTGTGCTCACGTTTGCGGATGCGGCGTATGCGTCGGAATGGATCGCATGGCGTCGGTCGCGCGGTTTCGGGTTTCTCGTTCGACCACGACGCAAATCGGCACATCGCCACCTTCCAGGCACGGCGAATCGATGCAGGCGGGAAGCGATCGGGAACCCGGGACGGCGGCATCCGATGTCGCGACTCCCCAAATGCAAAATGGCGCGTCACCGAGGCAACGCCGCGCGATTCGACATGGTTCGTCGTTCCGCGGGCGTCACGGGTGACGCGCCTGACGCGTGAAGATTCGCGGCCGCCCGGAGCATGTGGCGGCCGCGGTGTCGACGTCGCCTACTTCTTGATCACCGGAACGGTGAGCGAAGTGACGAGCGACGTCACGGGTGCCAACAGACCGCCCGACGCGCTACCGCCCCCTTGCGCGGAATTGCCGTTCAGCGAGACCGCCAGCGCGGGAACGACGCCGGCCACCGACCCGACGGCCGAACCGACCGATTGCACCGCCGCGTTGGCGATCGTCGCGCCGCCGGAGATGAGCGCTCCCGCGGCGTTCGTCACCCCGCCGACCGCACCGGCTGCCGTGCCGCCGTTGAGCGCGACGCTCAGTGCCGGAAGGGTCCCGGCGACCGCGCCGGCCGTGCCGGTCACGGTGTGCGCGAGCGAGCCCGTCAGGCCAGTGGCGACCGTCGCGAGCGAGCCCGCCGCACCGGTTGCGCCGGAGAGCGCGCCGGATCCCGAGCCGACGACGTTGCCGGCGCCGCCCGTGGCGGATCCGATCAGCGACGTGACGGTCGATGCGATCGGCGTGATCGCCGCGGTGCCGCTGCCGGCGAGGCCGGTTACCGCGCCGGACGCTGCGCCGATCGCACCGGTGGCTGCACCGACCGGCAACGCGCCGCCGAGATTGCCGACGATGCTCGTGATCGGCGTGATCAGCGCGCCGCCGTTGCCCGCGACACCGGTGACGGCGTTGATGACGCCCGGACCGGCGTTGGCGACCGTGCCGACGATGCCGCCGAGACCGCCGGTCGCGCCGCCGACACCACCTGCTGCGCCGGTCAGCGCTCCCACCGCACCCGTTGCCGAGTTGGCTACCGTGCCAATGATGCCACCGAGGCCGCCCGTCGCGCCGCCGGCACCGCCTGCTGCACCAGCCAACGTCCCGAGTGCACCGGTTGCCGTGTTACCCACCGTGCCAACGACGCCACCGAGACTGTCGAGGCCACCAGTCGCGCCTCCGCCAACACCGCCAACTGCGCCAACCAACGTCCCGACTGCGCCGGTTGCCGAGTTGCCGACCGCGCCAACGACGCCGCCGAGACCGCCCGCTGCGCCGGCCAATGTTCCGACTGCACCCGTTGCGGAGTTAGCTACCGTGCCAACGATGCCACCGAGGCCGCCGGTCGCACCGCCGGCGCCGCCCAGGGCACCCGTTACCGTACCGACTGCGCCGCTTGCCGCGTTGCCCACCGTTCCGACGACGCCACCCAGACCACCGGTCCCGCCACCAACACTGCCCAGCGCCCCAGTCAGCGTTCCAACTGCTCCCGTCGCCGTGTTCGCTACCGTGCCGACGACACCACCGAGACCACCGGTCCCGCCGCCGACACCACCCAGTGCGCCAGTCAGTGTTCCGACTGCACCGGTTGCCGTGTTCGCCACCGTGCCGACGACACCACCGAGACCACCGGTCCCGCCGCCAACGCCACCCAGTGCACCGGTCAATGTTCCGACTGCACCCGTTGCCGTGTTCGCCACCGTGCCGACAACGCCACCAAGGCCGCCCGTCGGATTACCGCCACCGATCCCACCCAGTGCACCGGTTACCGTGCCGACCACACCACCAAGACCACCGGTCGGATCACCGACGCCACCCAAGGCACCCGTCACCGTACCCACTGCACCACTTGCCGCGTTGCCCACTGTCCCGACAACCCCGCCGAGGCCACCAGTCCCGCCACCGATGCCACCCAGTGCACCGGTTACCGTGCCGACTACACCACCAAGTCCGCCGGTCGGATCGCCGACGCCACCCAAGGCACCCGTCACCGTACCCACTGCACCGCTTGCCACGTTGCCCACCGTCCCGACGACGCCACCGAGACCGCCGGTCCCGCCGCCGACACCGCCCAGTGCGCCAGTCAGTGCTCCGACTGCACCCGTCGCCGTATTCGCTACCGTGCCGACAACGCCACCAAGGCCACCCGTCGGGTTGCCGCCACCGATGCCACCCAGTGCACCGGTTACCGTGCCAACCACGCCACCGAGACCGCCGGTCGGATCGCCGACGCCACCCAAGGCACCCGTCACCGTACCCACTGCGCCGCTTGCGGCGTTGCCCACCGTCCCGACAACACCGCCGAGACCGCCGGTCCCGCCGCCGACAC